>NZ_JBFRCG010000017.1:0-243042 GCF_040965595.1 Paraburkholderia sp. EG287B | reverse complement strand
TTACCCTCAGTGGTCGTTTTGACACCACCACTTTGGCACTCTGATGCCGTCGGGTACAGCGAGGGCTCCGCCGTTCCTACTGCCTCTCCGTTCCGACGCGGGAGGGAGGCGTCCATACCATCTCCTTAGCGATCTTGCTCGTTGGCGTGTTTGTTGTATTGCCACCTTGATATGGCGGGTATTCGACGCGAAAGCACGATCATTCTATACGCGCCGCCGTGGCGCGACGGCGCGTATCTGTCGGGGAAAACACCGATCGGTCAGCTAGCGGGCGCAACTAGACGCAGCGCCCGCCATCCACTTCGATGCAGGTGCCGGTGATGAACGCCGCCTCATCCGAGGCGAGATAGAGGCACGCGTTGGCCACGTCTTGCGGCGTGGAAAAACGCCCGAGCGGAATGGTCGCGACGAAGCGCTGGCGGTTCTCGGGCGTGTCGGGCACGCCCATGAACTCGGCCGTGAGCCCCGTATCGCCGATCACGGGATTCACGCAGTTCACGCGGATCTGGTCGGGGCCCAGCTCGGCGGCGAGCGCCTTGCTGGCGACGATCATCGCGCCCTTGCTGCCGTTGTACCAGACGAGCCCGGGCCGGGGCCGGATGCCGGCCGTCGATGCGATATTGACGAACGCGCCGCCGCCGCGCTCGCGAAAGTGCGGCACGAACGCGCGCACGCTCCAGTAGAGGCCCTTCACGTTGACCGCGTACACGCGGTCGAACTCCGCTTCGCTCACTTCGAGCACGGGCTTGTTGCGATGCGTGGTGCCCGCGTTGTTGACGACGATCTGCACGCTGCCGAAGTCTTCGATCGCCGCCTCGCGCAGTGCGTGCCAGTCGGCTTCGCGCGTGATGTCGCCTTGCACGGCGATGGCCTTGCCGCCTGCGAGCGCAATCTCGCTCGCCACGCGCTCGGCGGCGTCACCGTTCAGATCGTTGATGACGACGTTCGCGCCTTCGCGCGCATAGGTCCTGGCGATGCCTTCGCCGAAGCCCGAGCCGCCGCCCGTCACGACGGCCGTCTTGCCTTTGAGTCGCATGATGTCTCCGTTTATGTTTATCGACATGATTCAGCCGTGCCGGATCGCGATGGTCTTGAGCACCGTGAAGCCATAGAGCGCTTCGAAGCCTTTTTCGCGCCCGTGTCCGGAGTGGCGCGTGCCGCCGAACGGTAATTCGACGCCGCCGCCCGCGCCGTAGTTGTTGACGAACACTTGGCCCGCGCGCACGCGCCGGGCAAGACGCATCTGGCGCGCGCCGTCGCGCGTCCAGATGCCCGCGACGAGGCCGTAAGGCGTGCCGTTGGCGAGCGCGAGCGCTTCTTCCTCGCTCTCGAAGGGCATGGCCGCGAGCACCGGGCCGAACACTTCCTCCTGGGCGAGGCGGCTTTGCGGCGGCACGTCGCGCAGGAGCGTCGGGACTTCGTAGAAGCCGCCGCTCGGCGCATCGGCTTCGAGCCTGCCGCTTGCCGCCGTGGCGATGCGGCTCGCGGCCGCTTCGTCGAGAAAGCCGCGCACGCGCTGGCGCTGCTTCTCGTTGATAAGGGGGCCGCAGTCGAGATCGGCACTGGCCGGGCCCACGCGCAACTTGCCGAACGACGCGGCGAGGCGGTCGATGAGCGGCTCGTAGGCGCTGCGCTCGATCAGCACGCGGCTGCCCGCCGAACAGGTCTGCCCCGCGTTCTGCACGATCGCGGCGACGAGCACGGGCAGCGCGGCGTCGAAATCGGCATCGGCGAAGACGATTTGCGGCGACTTGCCGCCCAGTTCGAGCGTGACGGGCACGTGGTGTTCGGCGGCCATCTGCGCGACGAGCTTGCCCGTTTGCGGCGAGCCCGTGAACGAGATGTGGTCGATGCCGGGATGCGCGCTGAGCGCCGCGCCCGCCTCATGCCCGAGCCCGGTGACGATGTTGAGCGCGCCCGCGGGCAAGCCGGCTTCGCGCGCGAGTTCGGCCACGCGCAGCAGCGACACGCAGGCGTCCTCGGCGGGCTTCACCACGCACGCGTTGCCGGTGGCGAGCGCCGCGCCCACGCTGCGCCCGAAGATCTGCATCGGGTAATTCCAGGGCACAATGTGGCCCGTCACGCCGTGCGGCTCGCGCACCGTGAGCACCGTGTAGCCGGCCTGGTAGGGCAGCGTTTCGCCGTGCAGCTTGTCGGCGGCGCCGGCGTAGAACTCGAAATAGCGCGCGAGCGCGGCGGCGTCGGCGCGCGCCTGCTTGAGCGGCTTGCCGGTGTCGCGCGCTTCGAGTTGCGCGAGTTCCTCCTTGTTCTGGCCGACGAGGCCCGAGAGTGCGAACAGCAGACGCCCGCGCTCGGCGGCGCTCAGTGCGCCCCAGGCGCCTTCAAAGGCGTTGCGTGCGGCCGAGACGGCCGCGTCGATGTCGGCTGCATTGCCGCGCGCGAGCTGCGCGAAGGGCTGGCCGGTGGAGGGATCGATCGCGGCGAGCGTCTCGCCGCTGGCGGGCGATTGCCACTCGCCGCCGATGAAGTGCTTCGCTTCTTCCATGCATGCGCCTCGTAAATAGGGAGTGAAGCGGGGGTGAAACGAGGAAGGGGAAACGCAAAACGGGAAACGTCGCCGAAACGTGCCTCGGATCGCCCGATGGAGGGCCGCGCCGGCAGATCGATTATCGCGCCAATTGCGGGCGCCACGCGCAGCAATTCAGCAGGCACTTCATCTGCGTGCGGGAAAGCCCTGGGCCGAACTGCCGGCCGCCCTGGCCGATTGGCTATAATGGCGTCCATCCTCCAACGTCCGCGACGTTCGGTTCTGCGCCGTTTTTCCGCGCGAGCCGTCGATTTTTCCCCTTCTCAACAGAGAGCGCTCATGAGCTTTGCAAATGTCCCCGCCGGCAAGGATCTGCCGCAAGACTTCAACGTGATCATCGAGATTCCCGCGCAAAGCGATCCGGTGAAATACGAAGCCGACAAGGACCTGGGCCTGCTCGTCGTCGACCGTTTCGTCGGCACGGGCATGCGCTATCCCGTGAACTACGGCTTCATTCCGCAGACGCTCTCCGGCGATGGCGACCCGGTCGACGTGCTCGTGATCACGCCGTTCCCGCTGCTGGCAGGCTCGGTGGTGCGCTCGCGCGCGCTCGGCATGCTGCAGATGACCGACGAGTCCGGCGTCGACGCGAAGCTGATCGCGGTCCCGCACGACAAGGTCTGCCCGATGACGGCCAACCTCAAGTCGCTCGACGACGTGCCCGAGTACCTGAAAGACCAGATCAAGCACTTCTTCGAGAACTACAAGGCGCTCGAAAAGGGCAAGTGGGTCAAGGTCGAAGGCTGGGTCGGCATCGAAGCCGCCCACAAGGAAATCACCGAAGGCGTGGCGAACTTCAAGAAGTAAATCGCGCTGCAGGTTTGATCGAAAACCGCACGTGCCTGTCAGGGCCGTGCGGTTTTTTCATGGGCGCGATCAATCCACTTCGGCGACGTCGCGCAGTTCGGGGCCGCGCAGGATGTCGAGCCGCGCGGGCCTACCCACCGCGTAGCCCTGCGCGTAGTCCACGCCCATCGCGATCATCCAGTCCACGATGGCGGCGTCCTCCACGCACTCGGCGATCGTCAGCTTGCCCGCGGCGTGGGCGACCTGGTTGATCGATCGCACGATGGCCTGGTCCAGCGGGCTGTCGATGATGCCGCGTATGAAGCTGCCGTCGATCTTCAGATAATCGACGTGCAGATGCTTGAGGTAGCTGAACGACGACATGCCCGCGCCGAAGTCGTCGAGCGCGAAGCGGCAGCCCTGCGCGCGCAGGCGTTCGATGAGCGTGATCGCCTCGTCCAGGTTCGTGATCGCGGCGGTTTCGGTGATCTCGAAACACACGCGCTCGAACGGGATCGACCAGATGCGCTGCTGCTCCTCGATATAGTCGGCGAGCTGCTCGTCGCCGAGCGAGGCGCCCGAGAGGTTGATCGACCAGGTGCCGTAATCGTGCGTGCCTTCGGCGATCATCGCGAACGCGCTCGCGATCACCCAGCGGTCGATGGCCGGCATGAGGTCGAAGCGCTCGGCCGCGCCGATGAACGCGGAAGGCTCGACGAGCGCGCCTGAGGCGGACTGCATGCGCAGCAGCAGTTCGACGTGCGTGTCGTCGGCCGCCGATGCCGATGTGGACGATTGCGCGAGCGAGAGAATCTTCTGGCCGAACAGGCAGAACTGGCCGTTCTCGAGCGCCGCCTTGATGTCGGAGACCCACGCCATCTGCGCGTGCGTTTGCGAGAGTTCCTCGTCGTCATAGCGAAAGCGGTGCACGCGGTTGCGGCCTTTCTTCTTCGCCATGTAGCACGCCACGTCCGCGGCCTTCATCACCTCTTTCACGGAAACCAGTCCCGCCGCGTCGCCGACGAGTCCTATGCTCACGCTCGTCTGCACGATGCGCCCGGCGCCCGTGAAGCGGATCGCGGCAATGCCCGCGCGCAGGTTCTCCGCAAGCAGCGACGCGTGCGCCGCCGTGCAATGCGGCAGCACGACGCCGAATTCGTCGCCGCCCAGGCGCGCAATGATGTCCTCGCCGCGCAACTCGCTCTTGAGCACGCGGCAGACCTGGCGGATCAATTCGTCGCCGGTCGAGTGGCCGCAGGTGTCGTTGACGACCTTGAACTGGTCGAGGTCGAGGAACATGACCGCATGGCCAGGCTGTCCGGCAGGTGCGCTCGCGCTCTCGTCGAGCAACGCGGCCAGACGCCGCTCGAATTCGCGGCGGTTATAGATGTCGGTGAGCTCGTCGTGGGTCGCCTGGTAGGCGAGGCGGGCGGCATGCTCGCGCAGCGCGCTCACGTCGTAGAGCACGATGACGGTGCCGATCACGCGGCGTTGCGCGTCGCGCAGCCTCGACACCGAGTAGTCGACCGCGAGACGCGAGCCGTTCGGGCGCAGCACATGCAGACTGGCGCCGCCTGCGTTGCCTGCCGCCTGAGAATTCATCAGGAGATCGAAGCGCTGCTGTTCGTGCGCGTCGTTGCGCAGATCGCAGATCGCGTCGAACGGTTGCGCGAGCATCCCGGCGGCCGCGCGGCCGAGCATGCGCTCGGCCACCGCGTTGCAGTAGGTCACGCGCGCGTGCTCGTCGGTGCGAATCACGGCTTCGCCGATCGAGGCCAGCGTGACCTCCGCCAGTTCGCGTTCGGTATAGGCCTTCGCTTCGGCGGTCCTCAGTTCGGAAATGTCGAACAGGCAACCGACCATGCGCACGGCGCGCCCGCGCGCGTCGCGCACCGCCTGGCCGCGCGCGCGGCACCAGCAGTAGCTGCCCGCGAGCGTGCGCAGCCGAAACTCCACGTCGAAAGTCGTGGCGCGCGCAAGGTGTTGGCGCAGTGCGTGGCGCACGAGCGTGAGGTCGTCCGGGTGGACGAGCTGGGTGAGGCCCGTGTCGCTTTCGAAGCGCGTGCCCACGTCGTAGCCGAGCTGCTCGTAGAGCCAGTTCGAGAAGTAGCATTGCCGGCTGCCGACCTCCCAGTCCCAGAGTCCGGCGTTGATGCCTTCAAAGCCGAGCGTGAGGCGCTCCTCGTTCTTGCGCACTTCGGCTTCGAGGCGGTCGCTGCGTGCGAGCGCGCGGCGGATGAATTGCGAGAACACGCCGAGCAGCACGATCGCGGAGGCGGCGAGCGCGAGCGTGAGGAGCGAGCGTGTGGCGCGCGCGGCGTCGTCGAGCGAGCGGGAGAAGCCGCTTTCGATGGGCGCGAGCTGGCTGTCGATCTCGCGCAGTTCCTGCACGAGGCCGGTGGATTCGGGCGCGTGCAGTTTGCCCGCCTGCACGAGCGCGTGCAGGCGTTCGCCGGTATCGGCAAGACGCAGGATATAACGGTCGCCGATCTCCCAGAAGGCCACGGCCGGGCGCATCCACGGCGTGTTCTTGAGCGTACGGTAGCCCCAGGTCATGCCGTCCATATCGGCGGGTGCGATGCGGCCCAGCTCGAAACCGTGCCGGATCGCCGCGGTGTCCGGCTGCGCGCGGTTCATCTCTAGCCGCGCCGCACGGTCGCCGAGCGGCACGGCAATGCCGGCGAGGAACGCGCGGTAGTCCACCTCGTCGCCGGTGCGTGCATAGCGCTCCAGCGCGTGAACCGCGTCCTTCTGACCCTTCGACCAACTGCTTTCCCCCGCCACATAGGCAAGCAGGATCGACATGATCGAGAGGCTGACCGCGGCGATCGCGGCCATGACGGCAGCGAGCAGCCATAGCGGCAGCAGGACCGCGGTCGTGCGCCGCAATCCGTGCCAACCGGGGGCAAGCTGGCTCGTCTCCGTTTTAATGGGTCTCTTCATGCTTCACCGGTCCCTTCGGCTTGCGAGGTGAAATGAGAGCGCACGCCGGGGGCTAAGACCGGCGTCTTGTGAGCAATAACGGCGAGGGCTGCGGCGGCTTTAGGCTTTAGACGGCGCGTTCGATGAAAAGAGCAAACGCTCTTGGCGCGAGGCGTTTGCTCATTCGGGCGCTGCGGTTTCCGGGGCTTCTTCCGGGGGCGGCGGGGGCAGGACCGATTCGAGCGTACGCGCGCCGCCCGCGAGCGCGCGCTTTTCGCGTGGGGTGAGGCGCTTGACCCAGTACTCGGCGCTCGAGGCGCGCGCACGGTCGGCGAACTCGAATTGCGCGAGCACCTGCACCGGCTTGCGCGAGCGCGTGTAGCGCGCGCCCGTGCCGCTCGCGTGCTGGGCGAAGCGGGCGGCGACGTCGATGGCGATGCCCGTGTAGACGCTGCCGTCGGCGCATTCGAGCATGTAGAGGAACCACGGCATAGTTCTGGAAGCGATGATCGTTATGGGCGAGCGTGTTTCAGGACACACCGCGCGTGAATTTTACTTACGGGCAACGCGCGCATCACGCTCGAAAAGGATTGCGCTCATTGAGTTCGTGCATGTAGGCGTGAATGTGGTTCGTCTCGCTCTCGAGAAAGCGCGCGACGGCATCGGAGAACGCCGGATGGGCGAGCCAATGCGCCGAGCGCGTGGCGGTGGGCAGGAAACCGCGCGCCATCTTGTGTTCGCCTTGCGCGCCGCCTTCGAACACGTCGAGCTTTTCCTCGATGCAGAATTCGAGCGGCTGATAATACGCGGTCTCGAAGTGCAGGCAGGGCACGTGTTCGAGCGCGCCCCAGTAGCGGCCATAGAGCGTACCGCCCTGGCCATTCTCGCCACGTTGCCAGACCACGAGCGAACTCGCGATCGGCTTGCCTTCGCGCTCGGCGATCACGAGCAGCAGATTCTCCGGCATCGTCTCGCCGATCATGCGAAAGAAGTCGAGATTCAGGTACGGCGAAGAGAAATGCTCGCGGTAGGTTTGCCGGTAGCAGCGGCTGAAAAAGCGCCACTCGGTGTCGCTGATGTCCTCGCCGCGCACGCGCCGCATCGTCACGCCCGCGTCGTGCACCTTGCGGCGTTCCGCGCGGATGTTCTTGCGCTTTTTCTGCTCCAGCGTGGAGAGGAAGTCCTCGAAGTCGCGATAGCCGTCGTTGAGCCAGTGAAACTGCACGCCTTCGCGCTGCATCATGCCGAGATCGGTCAGCGCCTCGGCGTCTTCGGTGGTCGGAAAGAGCACGTGCAGGGACGAGACGTCGGCCTGCTCGGCGAACGCGAGCAGCGTCGCGGCCAGATGGCGGCGCGCGGTTGCGTCGGCGGCGATCAGACGCGTACCCTGTACCGGCGTGAACGGCACGGCGCACAGGAGCTTCGGGTAGTACTCGAGGCCGTTGCGCTTGTATGCGTCGGCCCAGGCCCAGTCGAACACGTACTCGCCGTACGAGTGGCCCTTCAGATACACCGGCGCGGCGGCGGCGAGGCGGCCCGTGCGCGTGTCGGTGAGCGTGACGAATTGCGCGGCCCAGCCCTCGTTGGGCGTGGTGCAGCGCGTGGCGTCGAGCGCCGCGAGGAATTCGTGGCGCAAAAAAGGCGTAGGCTGCGCCTGGCGCGCGAGCAGCGCGTTCCATTCGGCGGCGTCGACCTCGGACGGTGAGCCGAGGATGCCCGTGCGATAATCGAAATGTTCCTGTTTCATGCGTGCCCGTTGGCGTGGGATGCGGCTTGGGTCGTTCAGCAGCGCCTGCAGCGGCAAACGGTCATGGTAAAGCAAACGTCCCGAGCGGGTGAGGACCGCCGCGCTTCGTGCAGCGGCGTCAGCCAGGCAGCATCGAGCGGTTTCAAAGCGGCTTCAAGCGGTATCAAGCAGCCCGAACGTCAGAGCGCGCGCTTGCGTGCGCAGCGCGCCCGCCTCAAGGTTATCGAAATGAAAGAGCGCTTCTTCAATCTCTATACGCACGGCTTTGCGCGCGTGGCCGTGGGCGTGCCGCGCTGCCGTGTGGCCGATCCCGCATTCAACGCCAGCGAGACGCTCGCGCTCGCGTGCGAGGCCGCCGCGCAGGGCGCGGCGCTCGTCGCGTTCCCCGAGCTTGGGCTTTCGGCCTATACCTGCGACGACCTGTTCCATCAGCAAGCGTTGCTCGACGCCTGCGAGCGTGCACTCGCGCAGATCGTGGAAACGTCGGCGGCGTTGCCGATCGTGATGATCGTGGGGCTGCCGGTGCGCGCGGGGCATTCGCTCTTCAACTGTGCAGCCGTCGTGGCGGGCGGGCGTGTGGCGGGCGTCGTGCCCAAGAGCTTCTTGCCGAACTACGGCGAATTCTACGAACCGCGCCAGTTCAGCGCCGCCGATAGCGCGAGCACCGACACCGTGCGCCTCGCCGGCGCGGATGTGCCGTTCGGCGCGTCGCTGCTGTTCGAGGTGCCGCAGGTCGCGGGCCTGCGCTTTCACGTGGAAATCTGCGAGGACGTCTGGGTGCCGATCCCGCCGTCGTCGTTCGCGGCGCTCGCGGGCGCTTCGGTGCTCGTCAATCTTTCGGCGTCGAACGTCGTGGTGGGCAAGGCGGGCTACCGGCAGCAGCTGGTCTCGCAACAGTCGGCGCGTTGTCTCGCCGCGTATCTGTACACCTCGGCGGGCAAGGGCGAATCGACCACCGACATGGCCTGGGACGGCCACGCGCTCGTGTGCGAAAACGGCGAGCTGCTCGCGCAGTCGGAGCGCTTCTCCGACGACTCGCACCTCATCTTCGCCGATGTCGATCTCGCGCGGCTGCAGCAGGAGCGCATCCGCCAGACCACGTTCGGCGATTCGATCCGCCGCCACGCCGATGAAGTCGCGAAGTTCCGTGTGATCTCATGCGAGCTGGCCGGCGAGGGCGCATGGCGGCGCGACACGCTCGCGCTCTCGCGCCGCGTGGAGCGCTTCCCCTATGTGCCGGCCGATCCGAAGCGGCGCGACGAGCGCTGCAACGAGGTCTACAACATCCAGGTGCAGGCGCTCGTGCAGCGGCTTTCGCAGGCGGGCATCAAGAAGGTGGTGATCGGCGTCTCGGGCGGGCTCGACTCCACACATGCGCTGCTCGTGTGCGCGAAGGCGATGGATCGCCTCGGGCTGCCGCGCGCGAACATCCTCGCGTACACCATGCCCGGGTTCGCCACGAGCGAGCGCACGCTGCGCCAGGCGCGCGAGCTGATGGCGCTGGTCGGCTGCACGGCGCGCGAAATCGACATTCGCCAGAGCTGCATGCAGATGCTCGAAGACCTCGGCCATCCGTACTCGGAAGGCCGCGAAACCTACGACATCACTTTTGAAAACGTGCAGGCCGGCGAGCGCACGAATCACCTGTTCCGCCTCGCCAACTTCAACCACGCGATCGTGATCGGCACGGGCGATCTCTCCGAGCTTGCGCTCGGCTGGTGCACCTACGGGGTGGGCGATCACATGTCGCACTACAACGTGAATGCGAGCGTGCCGAAAACGCTCATCACGCACCTCGTGCGCTGGGTGGCCGAAACGGGCCAGATTGGCCAGAACGGGGAGAGCGGCCGCGACGTGCTCGAAGCGATTCTCGCCACCGACATCAGCCCGGAGCTGATCCCCGGCAAGTCCGATGGCGCGCCCGAGCAGAAAACCGAAAGCACGATCGGCCCCTACGAGTTGCAGGACTTCAACCTCTACTACACGCTGCGCTTTGGCTTCGCGCCTTCGAAGGTCGCGTTCCTCGCGCGCCACGCGTGGGGTGACCGCGAAGCGGGCGCGTGGCCCGAGAACGCGAAGGTCGCGCGCAATCAGTACGATCTCGCGTCGATCAAGCGCAATCTGCGCATTTTCCTCGACCGCTTCTTCCGCCAGAGCCAGTTCAAGCGCACCTGCATTCCGAATGCGCCGAAGGTCGGCTCGGGCGGCTCGCTCTCGCCGCGCGGCGACTGGCGCGCGCCCAGCGATTCGGAGTCGGTGGTCTGGCTCGCCGATCTGGAGCGCGTACCCGACGAAGCGGGCGGGGCGAGCGCGGCGCCTGCGGGCAAGCCCTCGGCGTGAGCCCCGGCCGCACAGCGTAGAATCCCGATATGTTCCGAAATTTCCGACAAATCCGATAACGAGACGAGGTTCGCCATGAAACGCATTACTGCCGTGATCAAACCGTTCAAGCTCGACGAAGTGCGCGAGGCGCTCGCCGAAGTGGGCCTCACGGGCCTGACCGTCACCGAGGTCAAGGGCTTCGGCCGCCAGAAGGGCCACACGGAGCTTTACCGCGGCGCCGAATACGTGGTCGACTTCCTGCCGAAGGTGAAGATCGAGGTGGTGGTCGCGAGCGACCAGGCCGACCAGGTGATCGACGCGATCATCGGCGCGGCGCGCACCGGCAAGATTGGCGACGGCAAGATCTTCGTGACCGACGTGGAGCGCGTGATCCGCATTCGCACGGGCGAGGAAAACGAAGCGGCGGTTTGAGGCCGCGCGCCTTCGAACACCGGAAGCACCCATAGAAAAAGGGACGGCGCCGCTTGCGCGGCCCGTCCCCAGAATAAAAAACGGTGCGATACCCTTTCGGACATCGCACCGATACGCGCCTCTCGCAGCAGCGTGAAAACGTCGATGTAGCTGTTCTTTCTACACTCGCTTCGAATTAGAACGAGTGCTGGATACCTGCGTACACGCCAACCTGGCTGTGGCCCGGCAGCGGGTTGCCCGTTGCAGCAGTCGTACCGAAGTTGTTGGCGTTCAGGCCGAAGTTGGCCGTCTTGCTGTTCTGCACCGTGCCTGCCTGGATGTCGAGCAGCGTGCGCTTGGACAGGTTGTACGAACCGCCGATCGTGTACAGCGTGGCGTTGCCGCCGCCGTTGTTCGCATTGACGTGGTAGACCGCGGCGATCAGCGCTGCAGCCGGCGTCATTTGCCACGTCACGCCGCCCCACTCGTGGTCGAGCGTCGTCGGCTGGCCGATGATGCCCGGGTTCATGCCCGACGAACGGATGGCTTCATAGCCGCCCTGAACCTTGAATGCGCCGAGGAACAGGTTGAACATGGCCATGTAGTCACGCGAGTACGCGAACACGCCATTGCCGTTTGCCTGCGTAGCACCGACAGGAGCATTGGCGCCGTTGAGCGCGTTGTACACGCCGCCCAGTTGGCCGTTGTCCGGATTGCGGATTTCGTCATACAGACCGCGGATCTGGAACAGCGAGCTCGTGTAGGTCAGCTGCAGGCCAGCTTCGCGACCCTGGCTCGTCGAGCCGTTGCCGTTCCAGTTCGTCGCGTTCGAGAACGCGTACTGGCCGTACACGTCGAAGCCCATCCAGTTCGGCGACTGGTACGAAATGTTGTTGCTCGATTGCGGCCAGTTGCGGCCACGGACCATCGAAGCCGACGACCAGTTCGACTGACCGAACGGATCGAAGTCCCAAATGCCGTTGGAGATGAACAGCATGCGGCCAGCCAGCAGCGTACCGAACTGGTCGTTCGCTACACCGATAGTCGCCCAGCGATTCCAGAGCGAGCCGGCCGAGCCGAGCGTGCCGTTCGCAGTGCTGAAGCTGCCTTCCAGGTGGAACAGAACCTTGTTGCCGCCACCGATGTCCTCAACGCCCTTCATGCCCCAGAGGCTGGTGCCCCAGTAGCCGCTTTCGAGCTGAACCTGGCTCGAGCCGTGCGTAGCCGGAGTCGTTGAGGTGCCACCTGCACCAATGCCGTTCATATACGCCACACCCATATCCAGGCGGCCGTAGAGCGTGACGCTGCTTTGTGCATGCGCGATCACGCCAGCCGACATCAATGCTGCGGCGAGCAAAGCTTTCTTCATCTTCTCCTCCATACCCTGTCAAAGAGTCAACCTTAGTACTGCGAAAGACGTCCGTGCGCTTGGCGGCGCTGCGAACAGAAATCGTCGCGTGAGGGAGAATTACCCCGAGGACCGGCGTACGGGCTGGTGCCGCTGCATGACCCGGGCTGGGTCGTCTTGCAGGTCCCCTGGTTGACTGGCATCTCCCGTTCTTTTTGAAGTGAAACTACTTTTAATGAACTTTGTTTTGCTACTTTGGTTACTAATTTAGCAAAAAAGGTCCGCGCTGGCGAACTAATTCGTGCTCGCCCCCCGGGATGTCGTCAAATTGCAATATGGTCTTCCTGGATGGTGGTCAGAGAGGTACTACAACCAGGTCGAAAACCTTGTGGGACAAGGGACTCACGTCAATTGAATGGCTGAGTTCAGGATTGCCACTATTGACGAGGGATTTCACAAGGAGTAATGCGAAAAACGCCGTTTTTGCGGCTAATCGCGCGGCTTTTCGAGGGCAAAAGTCCAAAAAAGAAAAGGCGCTGTAAGCGCCTTGTAAAACTACTTTTACTACATCGCCGAAAGGCGGCGACCCTGTGAGTCGTCTTACTTGAGGCTGCCTGAAAGGAACTGGCGCAGGCGCTCGCTCTTCGGATTGGCGAAGACCTCGGCCGGCTTACCTTCCTCTTCCACGAGTCCCTTGTGCAGGAACATGACGTGGTTCGAAACGTTGCGCGCGAAACCCATTTCGTGGGTGACCACGATCATCGTGCGGCCTTCCTCGGCGAGCTTCTGCATGACCTTGAGCACTTCACCCACGAGTTCGGGGTCGAGCGCCGAGGTCGGCTCGTCGAACAGCATGACGTCGGGGTGCATGGCGAGCGCGCGGGCAATCGCCACGCGCTGCTGCTGACCACCCGAGAGGTGCGAGGGGTATTGCTTCTCCACGCGAGGCGCGAGACCGACCTTCTCCAGATAGGTGCGCGCGCGCTCTTCGGCTTCCTTGCGTGGCAGTCCCAGCACGTGCACGGGCGCCTCGATCACGTTCTCGAGCACCGACATGTGCGACCACAGGTTGAAGTGCTGGAACACCATGGCGAGCTTGGTGCGCACGCGCTGGAGCTGCTTTGCGTCGGCGGGGTGCAGGGCGCCCGTGCGCTTGTCCGCGCGGGTGGCGACTTCCTCGCCGTCCACCACGATGCGCCCTTCGTTGGGCTGCTCGAGGAAGTTGATGCAACGCAGCATCGTGCTCTTGCCCGATCCGGACGAGCCGATCACGCTGATCACGTCGCCGGCATTGGCTTTCAGGGACACGCCCTTGAGGACTTCGTTGTCGCCGTACTTCTTGTGGATGGAGTCGACGAACAGCTTCTGCTTCTGGGAATTCATCAATTGACCTTTAAACACGCCCTCGCGGGCTCACTTGCCTTGCGGTCGCAGGTACGCGAGCCAGCGGCGCTCCGCGCGGCGGAACAGCCACACGAGCGTGAAAGAAATGATCAGGTACAGGAGTGCGGCGATGCCGAACGCGCCGAACGACTGATACGTCGCCGAGTTCACGTCGCGCGCGATCTTCAGGATGTCCGGCACGGTCGCCGTGAAGGCCACGGTCGTTGCGTGCAGCATCAGAATGACTTCGTTGCTGTAGTAGGGCAGGGCGCGGCGCAGCGCCGAAGGCAGGATCACGCGGCGGTACAGCGTGAATTGCGACATGCCGTACGCGCGCGCGGCCTCGATCTCGCCGTAGGGCGTTGCCTTGATCGCGCCCGCGAAGATTTCGGTGGTGTACGCGCAGGTGTTGAGCGTGAACGCCAGCAGCGTGCAGTTCATGCCGCTCCTGAAGAACGCGCTCGTGAGTTCGTGGTTGCGCACGATCTCGAGGCTGTAGAGGCCCGTGTAGCACAGCAGCAGCTGCACGTAGAGCGGCGTGCCGCGGAAGATGTAGGTGTAGAGCCACACGAGCCCGGCGAGCCACTTCTTCTTCGACACGCGGGCCACGGCGAGCGGCACCGAGAGGCAGAAGCCGAGTCCGATCGAGATCACGAGCAGCCATAGCGTGATGGCCACGCCGCTGAAATGATAGCCGTCGGAGAAGAGGTAGTTGCGCCAGTATTGCTGGATCAGTTGGACGAAGTCTTGCATGGTCTTGGCCTCGCGCTATTTATAGATCCGCCTTGCGCACACCGGTGGAGTAGCGCTTGTCGAGATACATCAGCACGAAGTTGGAGACCGTGGTGATGACGAGATAGATCGCGCCGGCGAGCAGCGTGAAGAAGAAGAAGCGCAGCGTGCCCTTGCCGGCGTCCTGGCTTGCCTTCACGACGTCGGCGAGGCCGATGATCGAGACGAGCGCCGTGGACTTCACGAGCACCTGCCAGTTGTTGCCGATGCCGGGCAGCGCGAAGCGCATCATCTGCGGGAACATGATGCGCGTGAACACCTGCCAGCCCGTCATGCCGTAGGCGTGGCCCGCTTCGAGCTGGCCGCGCGGCACGGCGAGGAACGCGCCGCGGAAGGTTTCCGTGAAGTACGCGCCGTAGATGAAGCCCAGCACGACCACGCCCGCGAGGAACGGATCGATGTCGATCTGATCCCAGCCGAGCATGTCGGTGAGGTTGTTCAGCCAGATCTGGATGCTGTAGAAGAGCAGCAGCATGAGCACGAGATCGGGCACGCCGCGAATGAGCGTGGTGTAGAGCGTGCCCGCGCCGTGCGCGACGCGGTTTTTGGAGAGCTTGGCCGCCGCGCCGATCAGCCCGAGCACGAACGAGAGCGCGAGCGACAGCACGGCGAGCTTGACGGTCTGCCAGGTGCCGGCGAGGATCAGCGGGCCGTAGCCTTGAAGAAACATGGGCGAGTCCTTGACGGTGCGTTTCTCACACCGCGAAAGGCGCGGCTGTCTGCCGCGGTTCAAATCCGGTCATGGCCGCGCGGGTTGTAGCCTGGTCGCGCGCGGGCCGATGCGATTGCGCTCGTGAGCGCGCCTGTGACTGTATACGAAGCCCGGTGGCGGTCTATCGGGGAGCCCCCGGGGCTTCGATGTGTCGTGGCGCGAGGCGCGAGCGGTGGGTGTCTCGTTGTTTATTTACCTGCGTGTGCGTTCCCGTTCACTTGCCTTTGTAGATATCGAAGTCGAAGTACTGCTTCGCGATCCTGTCGAACGTGCCGTCCGCATGAATCGCGGCCAGCGCCGTGTTGAACTTCGCTTTGAGTTCGGCGTCGTCCTTGCGCAGGCCGATGGCGGTGCCGTCGCCGATCGTAGCCGGGTCTTCCACTTCCGTGCCCGCCCACGCGAAGCCCTTGCCGCGCGGCGTTTTCAGGAAGCCGAAATCCGCCTGGACCTCGTCTTGCAGCGTGGCGTCGAGGCGCCCGGCGATCAGATCCTGGTAGACCTGATCCTGATTCTGGTACGAGATCACATTCACGCCCCGCGGCGCCCAGTGCGCCTTTGCGTACGCTTCCTGGGTCGAGCCCTGCTCGACGCCCACGTTCTTGCCCTTGAGCGAAGCCGGCGTGGGCAGGAGCGGCGAGCCCGCGCGCGCGAGCATGCGTGCGGGCGCATCGAACATCTTCGTGGAGTAGTCGATCTGCTGGGCGCGCTGCGGCGTAATGGTCAGCGACGACACGATCGCATCGAACTTGCGGGCCTTGAGCGCCGGGATGATGCCGTCGAGGTCGTTTTCGACCCAGACACACTTCACGTTCATGCGCGCGCACAGCGCTTTCGTGAGGTCGACATCGAAGCCGACGATCTGTCCGTTCGGCGCTTTGGATTCGAACGGCGCATAGCTGGCGTCCACGCCGATGCGCACGGTTTTCCACTCTTTGGCGGCGGCGCTGCCTGCGATCAGGGCGAGCGCCACGCACACTGCAAACTTCTTCATCATTCTCCTGTCGAGCCGGAGCGCGTGCCTTTTTAGCACTGACTCCGTCCCATGCACGACTGATACGGGTGGCGCGGCGCGGTAAGGGGCGCGCGGCCGACGCAAGGCGGACCGGCTCGTGGCCGTTGGCCGCCATTCTAGGCGATCAAAAATGCGGGTCGGAAAGCGCGGCGCACTCCGGCCCCGGCGGCAGCGCGCGCTGGCGGGGCGGGGTAGCCGCCACGGGGGTGTCCACCCCGGGCCATCAGGCTCACGCTGGCCGAAAAGCGCGGTATTTTACCCGAAGCCGGAGGGCGTGCGGGTCTGACGCAGGGCGACGCCGGCAACGCAGCCCATTGATGTTGCTGGCGAAACGATGCGGTGCGCTGCTGCGGATTGTGCAAGCGGGCCGCCGCCCTTACCTTTGGATATCGACATGATTGACCGGAGATTGCCATGCTGACCATCCGACGCGCCGACGAACGCGGCCACGCCAACCACGGCTGGCTCGACTCGTACCACAGCTTTTCGTTTGCCGACTATTTCGACGAAGCGCATATGCACTACGGTGCGCTGCGGGTGCTCAACGACGACCGTATCGCGGGCGGCCAGGGCTTCGGCGCGCACGGCCATCGCGACATGGAGATCGTGACCTATGTGCTGTCCGGCGCGCTCGCGCACCGCGACAGCATGGGCAACGGCTCGACCATCCGCCCCGGCGACGTGCAGCGCATGAGCGCCGGCACCGGCGTGATGCACAGCGAGTTCAACGGCTCGAAGGAAGAGGAAGCGCACCTGCTGCAGATCTGGCTGCTGCCGCGCGAGCGCGGCGGCGCGCCCGGCTACGAGGAAAAGCGCTTCGACGACGCCGACAAGCGCGGCCGGCTGCGCCTCGTCGCCTCGCCAGACGGGCGCGACGGCTCGGTGACCGTGCAGTCGGATGCCTCGATCTACGCGGCTCTGGTGGACGGCGAGGAGCGCGTCGAGTACGCGGTGCCCGCCGGGCGGCGTGTCTATCTGCATGTGGCGCGCGGCGCGCTGGAGGTGAACGGCCAGCGCCTCGAAGCCGGCGATGCCGCGATGATCGAGGCTGAGGCGGCCGTCGCGCTCGCGAAGGGCGCAGCGGCCGAAGTGCTGCTGTTCGATCTCGCCTGAGCCTTTGACCGGCAGCGGCCGGCAAGCGCCCGCGCCATGAAAAAAGCGCCGCGGGGTGCGAATCCCGCGGCGCTTTGTCGCGCTTTTGCGCGCGCGCGTGTGCCGATTACTGCTGCGCAGCCGGTGCCGAAGCGCCGCCCTTGTGGTGCTGCTCCCAGCGCTCGCGCATCTGCTCGTGGCGCTGCTCCATCTTCGCGAAGCGCTCCTTGATCGCCGTGCTCACGGTCGTCTTCTGCTGGTCGTTCAGGCCGTTGTAGAAGGCGAGCCACGCTTGCGTGGTTTGCTCGCGCAGCTGCTGGTTCTGCTGCTCGACCTGCTCGTGCGCCGTGTGCATGGCGTTCAGGTCGAGGATCGGCTGGTTCTTCATCGAATCGAACTGCTGCTTCATCTGTTCATGATTCTTGCGCATGGCCTGACCGTTCTGCTTCATCGTGTCGAGCGCGGCCTGCCATTGCTTTTCCTGCGCGGCGTTCAGGTTCAGCTTGTCGTGCAGCTGCTTGAAGCCGAGCATGAAGTCGCCGTGCATGCCGGGGCCGCCATGCATGCCCGGACCGCCGTGCATCATGCCGGAACCGCCCTGGGGCGGCGGCGGGGTCTGGGCGTTGGCGGCGGTGGCGCCCACGGTGAGCGCGAGCGAGGCAGCGGCGATGGCGAGAAGGCGCGAAGTCGTCTTGTACATGGTGATGCTCCTGACAAATCCATGAGGGTTTTATCCGGTCTGGCGCGGCGCTTTCGGAAAGTGGTGGCGCTCGCAACCGGTGTCCCTAGCGTATCGATCCGGCAGGCGGCGCGTGTTACGCGGCGGGCCGCCGAGATTACGCGACATTACACGCGCCTTTCGCGGTAACACCTCGTAACCCAGCTGGAAGAGCTGTAAGCAAACGGCCCGTGCGCGCGCGTTACACTTCATCCCATGGCTACTCAAATCCTTGTCGTCGACGACGACCTCGAACTACGCGACCTCCTGCGCGACTATCTAGCGCGCCAGGGCATGGAAGTCTCGGTGCTGCACGACGCCGGCTCGCTGGAGCGGCGGCTCGAGCGCGAGCGCCCGGACCTGATCGTGCTCGACTTGATGATGCCGGGCGTCGACGGCCTGACCGCGCTGCGCAAGCTGCGCGCGGCCGGCGACGACATCCCCGTGATCATGCTGACGGCGCGCGCGGACGACGTGGACCGCATCGTCGGCCTCGAACTCGGCGCGGACGACTACCTCGGCAAGCCGTTCAACCCGCGCGAGCTGCTCGCGCGCGTGCAGGCGGTGCTGCGCCGGCGCCGCACGGTGCCTTCGGCCGCGGCGCCCGAGCAGCGCGAGCCGTACGCGTTCGGCCGCTTCACGCTCGACTTCCAGTCGCGCACGCTGCAGCAGGAAGGCAAGCCGATCATGCTGTCGGGCAGCGAGTTCGCCCTCCTGAAGATTTTCGTGAACCACCCCATGCGTACGCTCACGCGCGAGCGCCTGCTGGAGTTGCTGCACGGTCCCGAGTACGACGGCACCGACCGCGGCATCGACGTGCAGGTGTGGCGTCTGCGGCGCATTCTCGAAAGCGACCCGTCCACGCCGCGCTTCATCCAGACCGTACGCGGACGCGGCTACGTGTTCGTTCCCGACGGAGAGCAGGGCAACCATGCGCCGGCCGGTTGATTCGCTGTTCGGGCGCCTCGCGGTTATCTTCATCGGCGTTCTGCTGGTGTCGCATGTCGCCTGGTTCACGCTCATGCGCGTCGAACACAATCAGATGCAAACGCGCTACGCCGTCGAGGAAGCGACCTTCCTCGTCGACGCGGTGCGCCAGCACGTCGAGCGCGAGCCCGACCAGCCGCTGCCTTCGCGCGTGCAGCTCGTCGATCCGGCGAGTCCCGCCGTGCCGCCCGTCACCGAACGCATGCCCGAGCCGCTGCGCCGTTTCATCGACGACGTGCGCGAACGCATGCCGCCCGGCACCGACGTGCGCGTCGGGCCGCCCGGCGGGCCGCCCACGCTGTGGGTGCGCGGGCCGCAGGACGCCCGCTGGATCGTCCTGCCGGGCCAGCCGCTGCGCATCATGCGGCCGCTCGACAAGTTTCTGCCCTGGGTCATCACCATTTTCGCCACCGCCGTGATCGCCGCGCTCGTGGCCGCCTGGATGCTGCAGCAGCCGCTGAGCGCGCTCGCCCAGGCGGTGGGGCGCTTTGGCCGCGGCGAGCCCGTCCCGCCCGTGCCCGAACGCGGGCCGCGCGAGCTGCGTCAGCTCACGCTGGGCTTTAACCAGATGGTCAAGGAAGTCGAGCGTACGGAGAAAGACCGCGCCGTCATGCTCGCGGGCGTCGCGCACGATCTCAAGACGCCGCTTGCCCGGCTGCGCCTGCGCGCCGAAATGATGGACGAGCAAAAGGTGCGCGACGGCGTGGTGCGCGACGTCGAGTCGATGGCGCACATCGTCGACCAGTTCCTCGTGTTTGCGCACGACGGCGCCGATCGCAGCGAGCCCGTCGAGGTCGACGACCAGTGCGAGCGCATCGCGCGCAACCACCGCACGGCGAGCGGCGAGACGGTTGCGATCGAAACGCGTCTGCGCGCGGGTCCGGAGTTTCGTCTGCCCGCGGCCACGCTCGAGCGCGTGGTCTCGAACCTGCTCGACAACGCGCATGCGTATGGCGCACCGCCCGTCGTGATCGAGAGCGAGCGCGGCGCGACGGGTTTTTCGCTCACCGTGCGCGACCACGGCAAGGGCATCCCCGACCAGGAACTGACGCAGGCGAGCCGGCCGTTCGTGCGCCTCGACCCGGCGCGCGGCGGCAACGGCCACAGCGGCCTCGGCCTCGCGATCGTCGAGCGGCTGGTGCGCCGCGCAGGCGGCGAGCTCTCGATCGGCAACGGCGAGAGCGGCGGGCTCGCGGTGCGCATGACGTTTGCGTTCGACGTGGTGGAGCGCACCGTCACCGAAGCGGCGCAGATCTGGTAAATCGCGTGGGAATGGTTTGGCGGAAGCCCGCACCGAAGAGGCGGGGCATGGCCGGATGCGCTCGACGTGGTATTGAGCTGGTATTGACCACGCAGGAACCGGACGTTCCGCCCGAAGGCGCCGCCAGAGCGACGCCAGCATAAGCCAGGCTAAGCCACGTCAGGTCGGGCGCAGCCGCTCAGGCCGTGAAGAGCGTGTCGAGCGCGGCGGCGGCCTCGTTGTCCACCGTGTTGTAGGTCACGGTGTCGGCCTCGAAGATGTAGTGCGTGGTGTACTTGCCGAGGCGGGCAAGAATCTCTTCCTGAATCAGCTCGGGCGTGGCGTCGAGTTTCAGGTACCACGCGGTCGATGACAGGCGCGTCTGGAACGCGCCGTACTCGACCATCAACTGGTCGAACGCGAGCGCATCCTGATCGCGGCAGACAATGACCAGATTTCCCTTCATGCATGCCTCCAGATTTGTGCGGAACACCGAAGTGGCGCGGTTTGACTCATGCGCACCGGATGGACTGGTGCGCACCGTTCATCCCATGATACCGCGCCTCGCCGGTTGAGCCGGGCGAGCCCCGCAGCCTGGTACGGGCATCCCTCGTGTGATGGTTTGCGCAAGCTCGTTGCGCACTCACCAGGTCGGCGCCGCGGCGCGCGGCGGCACGACGCCCTCGGCCGTCATGGCCTCGCAACGGTCGCGCCCGGCCGCCTTCGCCATGTAGAGCGCGAGGTCGGCGCGGCTCATCAGACGCTCGGGCTGATCCTGCGAGGCCGCAAGTTCGGTCACGCCGATGCTCACGCTCACGCTCGCTTCCTCGGGCAATTCCACGCAAATGCGTTTGCTCACCTGCTCGCGCAGGCGATCGAGCACGATGAGCCCCGTGGCAAGCGAGGTCGCGGGCAGCAGGATGCCGAACTCCTCGCCGCCCAGGCGTCCGACGGCGTCGTCGGCGCGCAGTTCGGCGCGGCAGGTCTCCACGAAATGCTGGAGCGCGCGGTCGCCCGCCGGGTGGCCGAAGCGGTCGTTGATCTGCTTGAAATAGTCGAGGTCGGCAATCGCCATGCACAGCGGTTTGCCTGCCTCGTAGGCCGTGTCGATCTCGCGGCGCAGCAGGTCGAGGAAGTAGCGGCGCGAGAGCGCGCCGGTCAGCGCGTCGTGGCGCGCCTCGGCGGCGAGCAGCGCGTTCGCGGCCTGCAACTGCCCGGCGAGATCGCGGCTCGCGTGATGCAGGCGCCGCTCGCGCACCCACGAGACCGAGATCACTGCCGCGAGCGCCGCGGTGCCCGCGAGCGTGAGGAAAATGAGGAGCCGGTCGCGCTGGTGGTTCGCAATCAGCTCGGACCATGCGTTGACCGGATCCACGAGGTGTGCCGAGAGCCCGGAGTTCAGGCCGCCGCGCTGCTCGTAGAGGGCTGGCGCGCGTTGGCCCGGCAAGGCGATCATTTGCGCGGCGTCGGCGCGCGGGATCCACGGCGCCTCGCTCAACGCGGTTTTCGATGCCGGGCGCAACTCGAGCGGCGCGAAGTGCTCGCGCAGATAGGTGTTCACGCGGTCCAGCGCATTCATTTCGGCGACGTGCGAGCCGGGCAAGGCGCGTCCTTCGAGCGCGCTGTCATGGGCCATGATGATGACGCCATTGTTGTCCGCGACGAAGGTGCCCGGGTGGGTCACCCAGTGGCGCAGTCGGGCGATGCTGACCTTCGCGACCACGGCGCCGACCAGCAGGCCGTCGTCATAGGCGGGCGCTGCGACGAAAATGCCGGGCTCGCCGCTTGCCGTGCCCACGCCGTAGGCTTCGGAGAACGCCCCGAGCAGCGTGTCGTTCAGATATGCGCGCGGACGCATGTCCACGCCGACGTAGGAGATTTTTTCGAGCGCATTGCTCGACGCGATGCAGATGCCGTTCGCGTTGACGAGCCAGATCGCATCGAGCCCGGAGAAGCCCTGGGCGTCGTGGAGAAAGCGGTCGACCCCGGCGAGCGCCGGCACGCCTTGCAGCTCCTTGCGCCGTGCCAGTTCCGTCGATTCGCTCGACGCGGCATAATGCGCGGCCTCGGTGAGTGCCTGCTGGACGACACGGGTTTCGGCCATCGTCGCCGGAATGGCGCGCGACATGGCGAGGTCGCTGGCGATCACTTCGGCCATGTTGTCCACGACCGAGCGCATCATCTGGCGCTGTGCGGCGAGCGCGGCCTCGAACTCCTGGCGGACCATGCGGTCCGCGAGCCAGTCGGCCGCCGCCCAGCAGACGAGCGCGACCACCACGACCCCGAGGGGCCCGGCTGCCTGACGCAAGAGTCTCCTGTTCATCGGCCTTCTGGTTCGTGAGTGGTATGGAGGCGTGGGGATCGGCGCCCCTGGGCGTCGGGGCGCCACTGACGGAGCGTGTCGATTTTACCCCTCGAACGGGGCCGGTGAACCCGCTCTCGAAGCCTCAGCGCGGCGTTGCGAGGCGGCGCGAGCGGACGGCGGCGCGAGCGTGGATCGCTAACATGCAAGGTGCATGCCGTCAGCACGGCGATACGCGGCGATGAGCGAAGTCGAGGCAGCGCAGACGCGGTTGGCGCGGCTTCGCGAGCGCCGTTCACGCGCGTGCCAGCGTGTGGCGCGCAAGCGACGCCCACTGGCGTTGGCGGCCTGAATGAGGCAGGAACGCAGGCGAGCGCGGCGTCGTTGTGTCATCAAGGCGTCATCGATGCGTCATCACGATGACGTGCAGAAGCCGGGCGCGGCACGTTCTGGAAGCTCTCCAGAAGGCCGGCGAAAGCGCCGCGAAAGCCCGTGTAGTCTGGCTTTCACGGCGCACCGGCCGCGGTTGTGAGTGTCATCGAGGTTGTAGTAGTGTCGTGCCGTTTCAGTCGAGGCAAGCCCAGTCGTCCGCCGCCAGTCGCCAGCCGCAACTGCGGTGCGGGCGGTGCGTACCACCGCGGCATCGTCGCCGTGTCATCAACGCCAACGAAATTTTGAGTCCATGCGCCTTGCCTTTGTCGATCCGCCATCCTCGCAGCTTGTGCAATGCCTGTCCGGCGGCACGGACGTCATGTCGTCCGCCTTTCTGAAACCTGGCGCGGAGGGCGTCTGAATGGAGTTCAGCTTCAACCTGAACCGCACGGCCAACGCCTCGGCGTGGCGCGTGCTGCCGAACCGCTGGGACTTCGTGGCGTTCCCGCTGATGATCGGCCTCATTGCGATGGCGGCCGTGGGCTTTCACGAAACGATGGCGCCCATCGCGACGTTGAAGGCGCAGCCCATCTCGCTCGATCCCGCGAACCTGCCCGAGTACGCCATGCGTACCACGCTGCGCATGCTCGCGGCGATGGTGGCCTCGCTGATCTTCACGCTCGTCTACGGCACGCTCGCGGCGAAGAGCCGCCGCGCGGGCCAGGTGCTCGTGCCGATTCTCGACATCCTGCAGTCGGTGCCGGTGCTCGGCTACATCTCGTTCACGGTCACGTTCTTCCTCGCGCTGTTTCCCTCGCGCGTGCTCGGTGCCGAACTCGCGGCGATCTTCGCGATCTTCACGAGCCAGGCCTGGAACATGACGTTCAGCTTCTACCAGTCGCTGCGCACGGTGCCGCGCGATCTGGATGAAGTCTCGCGCGGGTTCCACCTGACCGCATGGCAGCGCTTCTGGAAGCTCGAAGTGCCGTTCTCGATGCCGGGCCTCATCTGGAACATGATGATGTCGATGTCGGGCGGCTGGTTCTTCGTGGTGGCCTCCGAAGCGATCACGGTGGGCAACAACACGATCACGCTGCCGGGTGTCGGTGCGTATCTGGCGCAGGCGATCGCGGAAAAGAACCTGCACGCCGTGGGCTGGGTGATCCTCGCGATGATCGTGGTGATTCTTGCCTACGACCAGTTCCTGTTCCGCCCGCTCGTGGCCTGGGCCGACAAGTTCCGTATGGAGAACACGAGCTCGGGTGATGCCCCGGAATCGTGGCTGCTCGACCTGATTCGCCGCACCCATCTCATTCATCAACTGCTCGTGCCGCTCGGCTGGCTCTTCGCCAAGGCGGCGCGCATGCCGATCAAGCTGCCGTCGTTTCCGAACGTGACGTTCGCCGCGCCCGTGACGCGCGGCCGCCCCGGCTTGCGCGCACGCATCGGCGACGCCGTGTGGGCCGTGCTCGTGATCGCATTGACCGTGTTCGTCGTGTGGCGCGTGGTGGCCTTCGTACGCACGGGCGTGACGCTCGACGAAGTGTGGCACGTGCTCGGTCTCGGCTTCATCACGCTCTTTCGCGTGCTGCTGCTGATCGCCATCGCTTCGGTGATCTGGGTGCCGCTCGGTGTGCTGATCGGTCTGCGCCCGGCGATCGCCGAGAAGGTCCAGCCGCTCGCGCAGTTCCTCGCGGCGTTCCCGGCGAACCTGCTGTTCCCGGTGTTCGTGATCGTGATCGTGCGCTTTCACCTCAACCCTGACATCTGGCTGTCGCCGCTGATCGTGCTCGGCACCCAGTGGTATATCCTGTTCAACGTGATCGCGGGGGCCAGCGCCTATCCGAACGACTACAAGGAAGCGGCGAAGAACTTCCGCATTCGTGGCTGGCAGTGGTGGCGTCAGGCTATGCTGCCTGGCATTTTCCCGTACTACGTGACGGGCGCCATCACGGCTTCGGGCGGCGCGTGGAATGCGAGTATCGTCGCGGAGTTCGTGCAGTGGGGCGATACGAAGGTCGTCGCGCACGGGCTGGGCGCCTACATCGCGCAGACGACGGCGGCCGGCGATTACCCGAAGATCATTCTCGGCATTGCCGTGATGTCGCTCTTCGTCACGCTGTTCAACCGCCTCTTGTGGCGCCCGCTGTACACGTACGCCGAGTCCCGTCTGCGGCTCGACTGATCGACGACTGATCGAACAACGAATGATCGAAGGTAACGCGATGCAAAACCCCAAGACGCTGAGCGCCGCGCACGGTGATGTGCAGACGGCCCCGAACCCGCCGCGCCTCGGCGAAGAAATTCTGAACGTGAAGGACGTGTGCCGGGGCTTCAACAAGACCCAGGGCGAGCTGCTCGTGCTCGACGACGCCAACCTCCAGCTGCGCGAGGGCGAGATCGTCGGGCTGCTGGGCCGCTCGGGCTCGGGCAAGTCGACGTTGCTGCGCATCATCGCGGGCCTGATCTCGCCGACCTCCGGCGACGTCACCTGGCGCGGCAAGCCGCTCGAAGGGCCGGCCGAAGGCGTGGCGATGGTGTTCCAGACCTTCGCGCTGTTCCCGTGGCTCACCGTGCTGCAGAACGTGGAAGCGGGCCTCGAAGCGCAGGGCGTGGGCGCGCGCGAGCGGCGCGAACGGGCGCTGGCGGCGATCGACCTGATCGGTCTGGACGGCTTCGAAAACGCCTATCCGCGCGAGCTTTCGGGCGGCATGCGCCAGCGCGTGGGCTTCGCGCGCGCGCTCGTGGTCGACCCGATGCTGATGCTGATGGACGAGCCGTTTTCCGCGCTCGACGTGCTGACCGCCGAAACGCTGCGTACCGACCTGCTCGACCTGTGGACGCAAGGCCGCCTGCCGATCAAGTCGGTGCTGATCGTCACGCACAACATCGAGGAAGCGGTGTTCATGTGCGACCGCATCCTCGTGCTGTCGTCGAATCCGGGCCGCGTGGTGGCCGAGATCAAGGTGCCGTTCAAGCATCCTCGCAACCGTCTCGACCCGGTGTTCCGCAAGCTCGTGGACGACATCTACGCGAAGATGACCGCGCGTCAGACCGACGAGACGACGAAGAAGGGCCTCGAACTCGGCAGCTGGCTGCCGCGCGTGTCGACCAACCTGATGGCCGGTCTGATCGAAACGCTCGCGATGGCGCCGTATCACGGCCGCGCCGACATGCCGGAAATTGCGCGCTCGCTGCATCTGGAAGTGGACGACCTGTTCCCGATCGCGGAAGTGCTGCAGAACCTCGGTTTCGCCGACGTGCGCGAAGGCGACGTGCTGCTCACGCCGCCCGCGCGCGTGTTCGCGGAGTTCGGCACGCAGGAGCGCAAGATGATGTTCGCCGAGCATCTGCTGCGCCACGTGCCGCTCGCGGCGCGGATCAAGAAGGTGCTCAACGAGCGCCCGGGGCATCGCGCGCCGCGCGTGCGTTTCGAGCAGGAACTGGAGGACTTCCTCTCCGACGGCGCCGCCGAAGAGACGCTCGACACCGTGATCGACTGGGGCCGTTATGGCGAGATCTTCTCGTACAACGACCAGTCGGAAATCTTCAGCCTCGAAGACGTGGAGTCCTGAGCGACGCGCGCATCGCCAGGCATAAAAAGCGGTCGCGGGGTGCGTTCACCTGGCGACCGTTTTTCGTTTGCGGACAAGGCGCGCTATTGCAGCGTGCCCCAGCGCTCCACCGCGGGCTCGGCCGTGGCCCACTTCCAGCCCGACTGGTCCTGACAGGCGCTCGCGGTGAACCACTGCTCGGGCGCGTCGGCTTTCTCGCCGTCCTGCACCGAGAACACGAAGTCCTTGCAGAGCGTGAGGGCGTTGGCGAACGCGCGCGTCACGCGCACCTGGCCGTGGCCGTTCTCCACGGGCAAATCGTGCTTGATGCGCCAGAGGTCCATGCCGCCCACGGGCAGGCGGCCGGCCGTCTCGGCGATCAGCGCCTGCTGGTCCGCGTGCATGCTCTTCATGAAACGGCCGACGGCTTCGTCGGTGGCCGCCTGCACGGCAATGCCCACGCCGATGCCCACGGCAGGATTCGCCGTGACGATGCCGGTGGCCGCCGCCGCCGCGGCGCCGCTCGCCGCGCCGATCGACGAGCAGCCGCTCGCCGCGAGCGCGACGCCCGCGCAGAGCGCGGCCAGCGCGATGAGCTTCACGGGGCGCGCCGTGGACGACTCCGTTGCACCGTGCCGTACGCGCTTCGCGCGCGCGTTCATGCCGTTCATTGCAGCGCACCCCAGCGGGCGGTGGCGGGTTCGGCCGAGGCCCACTTCCAGTTGTCGCCGTCGCGGCACACCGATGCGACGAAGAACGCGCTCGAGGCGGGCTTGTCCTTCGTGGCCTCGTGATCGACGGAGAACACGATCTCCTTGCAGTCGAGCGCACCGCTGCTGATCGTGCGGCTCACCGTGACGCGGCCGTGCTCGTCGTCCTCGATGGGGAACGAGTGCGTGATCGACCATGGCGCGACCGCGCCGACTGCGAGCGGGCCCGCCGCGTGGGCGATGCTGTTCTGGGTGTTGGTGTGGACGACGCGCTCGGAGTACTGCACGCCGGCCTTCGCCGCGGCCACGGCGCCGAGGCCGATGCCGGTCGCCACAGCCGCGTTGCTCGTCACTTTCGAGGCGACCGCCGCGCCGGCGATACCGGCGCCGGTTTGTGCGCCTTCGGAGTAGAGCGAGCTGCAGGCCGAGCACGCGAGGCTCGCGATTGTGGCGAGCAGCGTGAGCGACATGACGCGTCGCCAGCGAGGATGAGCGGAAGGGAGCGGGGGCACGCCGGCGATCGTTTCCATGACCGCGGCCGACACCGCTGGCGCAACGCGCGCCCGAGCACTTCGTTGTTGCATGATGATTCCCTGCCGCTAGCCGGATAGCGCCGCGTTGCGCGGATATCCAGCATGTTTTGCTTACTTAACGTGCTGCGGATTGTGCAGCACGGGATTGCTTACGGGGATAGGTAAAGTGCAAGAAATTGCAAAAGGGCGTGCACGGCAGGCCGAACTTTGATCGGCTTGCCGTGCGCCTCCCACCTCGCCGCGCAACGAGCGTGCCGCGATGAGGCGGGGGAGGGGAATCAGGCTTCGTTCGTGTCCGGGTCGGCGGGTGCTTCGCTTTCGCCATCGTCGGCGCCGTAGCTGCCGAGCCGGTTGTAGAGCGTCTTGAGGCTCACGCCGAGCGTGCGCGCCGCGAGACGCTTGTCGCCGCCGCAATACTTGAGCGTGCCGAGAATGATCTGCTTCTGCGCATCGGCGAGTGGCGTGCCGATCCAGACGCTCATGGCGTCGCCCTGGGTGACCGGCTTCTTCACGCGCGGCACCAGCTGCGGATGCGCGATCTCCACGACCTTTTCGGCGAGGATGAATGCGCGGTACACGGCGTTCTTCAGTTCGCGCACGTTGCCGGGCCACGACCAGTTGCGCACGGTTTCGAGCGCGCGCTTGCTGAACGCCTTTTGCGTGCCTTCCTGGTCGTTCAGTTCGGTGAGGAAATGCTGCGCGAGCAGTTCGCGGTCGCGTTCACGTTCGCGCAGCGGCGGCGCGCGCAGCGGAAACACCGCGAGCCGGTACATCAGGTCCTCGCGCAGGCAGTTTTCCTTCACGGCCGTCACGGGGTCGCGGTTGGTGGCGGCGATGATGCGCACGTCGCCGCGAATCGCTTCGTTGCCGCCCACCGGAAAGTACTCGCCGGTTTCGAGCGCGCGCAGCAGCTTCACCTGATGCAGCAGCGACATCTCGGTGATTTCGTCGAGGAACAGCGTGCCGCCGCGCGCGTGCTCGAAGTGACCGTCGCGCGCCTGCACGGCGCCCGTGAAGCTGCCTTTTTCGTGACCGAACAACTCGGCCTCGATCAGCTCGTCGGGAATCGCGCCGCAGTTGACCGCGATGAACGGGCCGTCGCGGCGTTCGCTATGCGCGTGGATCGTGCGGGCGATCAGTTCCTTGCCCGTGCCCGATTCGCCGACGATGAGCGCCGTCGCCTCGGTTACGGCCACGCGGTCGATCTGCGCATACAGATCCAGCATGACCGCCGACGAGCCGTACAGCAGACCGTACGACTGCAATCCCGCGACACGCGCATCCTCGTCCGCTGCGGTATTTCCGTTGTTTTCGCTGTTGCGTTTGGTGGCGGCGGGCGAGCCCGGCTCGATTGACGCCATAGGGATGTTCGTCCTGCAAAGGTAGTGCGGGGCGTTTGCTTCAACGCGCATCGGCATGTCATCGGCATGCTTCTGCGCGTATCGGCGAACAGGCCCTGCGATCCGGGGCTGGCCGTCCAGGACAGGTGCGGAACTTGCCGCTCCGACGGCCGCGAGGTTTGCGTCTTCGAGCTTGGTAGCTCGTTTTCGCGTAAACATTTAACCACTGCCGCGCCTGACAGGGCAATGGACCTGTCCAGGCACACCGCGAGCGAGTGTGGCACGCATCCTGCTGCGGAACTTGAAGCGCCCCGCGCCGTCTGCATGAATAGGGGCCGCGCATCGGCCACGCCCCGGGCGATGTCATTCGAGTCAACTCGCGTCTTCCGTCTTTGACGAGGCGTATCTGGGAGAAAGCGATATGTCGAAGAACCGCAGCGGTTTGGTAGGAACCCTGGTGACCGTCGGCGCGCTTGGCGCGATGGCGGGCATGCTGGCATGGCGTTTCTCGCAGCGTCATCGCATGCAACGGCAAACTTTTTATCGCGATCTGAGCCGCTGGGAGGGCGAAGGCGGCTCGCTTGCCGACACCACGGGCAACAACGGACTGGGCCCGGAAATGGCCATGGCCCGGGGCGCCTCGGACGCGCCCGCACATGGCGCGAAGAGCCGGATGACGAGTGGCGTGAACGGCGCAAATGGGTCCGCCGGCATGCCATGGCCGTTTCCGCACAGCTAGCAGGCGGGCGTGGCGGGGGCCACGCGAGAGCCGTGCCCGCTTGTCTCGAATAAGTCTATAATAGTCATATCAACAACAATCGAGGTTCGGACGGCCCGCGGCTGACGGTATTGTTGCTCAGTTGTAGCAAAACCGCGCGTATCGAGGCTTTTGCCGCCTTGGGCGTGCGTCCGACCGTTTCGTACTCCACTGCAGCGCAATCACGTGCGTCGCGACTTCCGCGGTGCCGGGCAAGGTTGTCCGGCACGCCTGCGAAGGGCGCGGCGCTCGCGCTTTGGAGCCATTCACCTATCAAGGCTGACGAGACGCGATGCCACATGTATTGATTGTCGATGACGATGCGGAAACCCGCGAGGCGCTGGCGGCCGTGGTGAGCGACGACGGGCTCACGACCGCGCAGGCAGGCGACCTGCGCGAGGCGCGCATCCAGCTCGTGCGGCAGACGCCGGACGTGGTCTTCACCGACCTGAAGCTGCCCGACGGCAGTGGCACCGACCTGTTCGAGGATCTCGACCCGCGCTCCGGCGTGGAACTCGTGGTCATCACCGGGCACGCGACGGTCGAGACGGCCGTCGATGCGCTCAAATCCGGCGCGATCGATTACCTGGTCAAGCCGATCAACCTCCAGCGCGTCAAGGCGATCCTGAACCGCCTGCCGCGCGCGGGCGACCTCAAGGCCGAAATCGGCACGCTGCGTGGCGAGCTGCGCCGCATGGGGCGCTTCGGCCTGATGCTCGGCAATTCGCCGACCATGCAGGAGGTCTACGACCAGATCAGCCGCGTCGCGCCGACGCCCGCCTCGGTCATGCTGGTGGGCGAATCGGGCACCGGCAAGGAAGTGGCCGCGCAGACCATCCACCAGTTGAGCCTGCGCCGCAAGCACGAATTCCTTGCGGTGAACTGCGGCGCGATCTCGCCGAACCTGATCGAGTCCGAGATGTTCGGTCACGAGCGCGGCTCGTTCACGGGCGCCGACCGGCAGCACAAGGGCTATTTCGAGCGCGCGAACGGCGGCACGCTGTTCCTCGACGAAATCACCGAAATGCCGATCGAGCTGCAGGTGAAGCTGCTGCGCGTGCTCGAGACCGGCATGTTCATGCGCGTGGGCACGACCAAGGAAATCGAGACCGACGTGCGCCTGATCGCGGCGACCAACCGCGACCCGGAGCAGGCCGTCGCCGAAGGCAAGCTGCGTCTGGACCTGTACCACCGCCTCAACGTGTTTCCGATCAGCCTGCCGCCGCTGCGCGAGCGCGGCAAGGACGTCGAGCTGCTCGCCCAGTCGTTCCTCGACGAGCTCAACGAGCGTCATGGCACCAAAAAGCAGTTTCCCGCGGCGGTGCGCGACATGCTGGCCGCCTACCCGTGGCCCGGCAACGTGCGCGAGCTGAAGAACTACGTGCAGCGCGCGCACATCATGTCGGGCAACGACGGCGATTTCACGGCCACGGTGCCGCTGCAGATTTCGCTCTCGAAGCCGATCGCCGGCACGGCGGTGACGATCCCGTTCGGCACCTCGCTCGCCGATGCCGATCGCCAGCTCATCCTCGCGACGCTCGAGCAGTGCGGCGGCGTCAAGACGCGTGCGGCGGAAATCCTCGGCATCAGCCTGAAGACGCTCTATAACCGTCTTGTGGAGTACGGCAACGAAAGCGCCGGCAAGGGCGATGCGCCCGCGCGTGTAGCCGGCGTCTGAGCAGCATGAGCGAGCGTGCCCATGTGGCGCGCTCGCGCGGGCGGTACGACGCTTGCAGTGTGAGTTTCGCGTCCATGATGAGGAGCGAAAGATGCCGAGCTGCAAAACCAGTGATGCCGTCCGCGTGAAGCCCTGGCTCGCGCATACCCCGCAGCCCGACGAACCGCCGCCGGATCAACCCGGCGAGCCGGACGTGCCGCCCATCGGCGATCCACCAGAGCCACCGGGTGAAGTGCCGCACGCGCGACCCCGATTCGACCCTTCGGTCTCCTCTCGATTTCATCTCTCGCGTGGCGCATTGCCCGCCACCTGAGCATCTGCTCGCACGGCCTCGAGAAGCGATCCGCTGATCGTGATGCTTTTATGTACTAGTTACAAAGGCGCCACCATTTTTACCGGCGAATTCACGCGGCGAACCCTAGACTATAAAAAAGCGCCACGGCCGCGTGGCCGCCTTCCCGCTGGAGGCATCGACATGAGACATCCTGCCTTGCGCCGCTCCGCACGTTACACGGGCAAGCGTGGCCCGCGCGATTCGCAAGAGAAAAGCAGTCCGCAACCGTCGGACGCGCCGGACCCCGCGGGCCAGAATCGCGCCGCGCCTGGCGTGCCGCCCGACGGCGAGCACAACCAAGGCGGGGCGCGGGCTGAGGGCATCGAGTACCAGCGCGATCTCGGCTCCGAACAGGACGCCTGATCCGCTTCGAACCGCGTCTCACCGCGCGCTGTTGGCAGGCCGGTTTCCTGGCCTGACAGATCACCGGGGTATTCCGTTCTTGCGTGCTTGCCGCGCGGAATTTGCTCGCGCTGTCGTTTGTGAGAAAAGATTTTTGCTCCAGACCCCGCCGAGTCGGCACGCGTCTTGCATACGTACCTGAAGCATCGTCTTCGGACCCAACGAAACAGGAGGTAGAGCCGCAATGGGCAGACTGATCGTGGTATCGAATCGCGTTGCGCCGACCCAGGAGGGCCGTCCCGCAGCGGGCGGGCTCGCAGTCGGCGTATTGGACGCGCTCAAGGAAACCGGCGGTGTGTGGTTCGGGTGGAGCGGCGAAACCGTCGCGGAGCCGTCCGCACCGGTCATCGAGCAGCAGGGCAGCGTCACCTACGCGACGGTGGGTCTCACCCGGCGTGACTATGACCAGTACTACAAGGGCTTCTCGAATACGACGCTCTGGCCGACGTTCCACTACCGCAACGACCTCGCGCGCTACGAGCGCCAGGAGTACGGCGGCTACCTGCGCGTGAACGTGTCGCTCGCGCGCCAGTTGCAGCCGCTCATCGAGCCCGACGACATCATCTGGGTGCACGACTATCACCTGATTCCGTTCGCGCGCTGCCTGCGCGATCTCGGGGTGAAGAACCCGATCGGCTTCTTCCTGCACATTCCGCTGCCGGTGCCCGAAGTCATGCGCTCGGTGCCGCCGCACGAAGAACTGATGAAGTTCATGTGCCACTACGACGTGGTCGGCTTCCAGACCGACGCCGACCGCCAGGCGTTTCTCGACTACATCGAGCGCGGCGGTCATGGCACCGCAAGCGACGACGGCATGGTCCACGCGTGGGACCGCTTCCTGAAGGTCGGCGCGTACCCGATCGGCATCTATCCGGACGCCATTGCCAAGGCCTCGTCGCAGTTCGCCGACCGCAAGGCCGTGCGCAGCCTGCGCGAAGCCATGCGCGGACGCAAGCTGATCATGAGCGTGGACCGGCTCGACTATTCGAAGGGGCTCGCCGAGCGCTTCCAGGCGTTCGAGCGCCTGCTGCAGAACGGGCCGGGCTGGCATGGCCGCGTCTCGCTCCTGCAGATCGCGCCGCCGACGCGCTCCGACGTGCAGACCTACCAGACGATCCGCCGCAATCTCGAAGGCGAGGCGGGCCGGATCAACGGCCGTTTCGCGCAGCTCGACTGGACGCCGATCCAGTACCTGAACCGCAAGTACGAGCGCAACCTGCTGATGGCGCTGTTCCGCGAGGCGCAGGTGGGCTATGTCGCGCCGCTGCGCGACGGCATGAACCTCGTGGCGAAGGAATACGTGGCGTCGCAGAATCCCGACGATCCCGGCGTGCTGGTGCTTTCGCAGTTCGCGGGCGCGGCCGAACAGCTGCCGGGCGCGCTGGTCGTGAATCCGTACGACCTGAACCAGACGGCCGAGGCGCTCGAGCGTGCGCTCTCGATGCCGCACGCCGAGCGTGTCTCGCGCTACAACGACATGATGGCGTCGCTGCGCGAGAACAATCTTTCGGTGTGGCGCGATACGTTCCTCGCCGACCTGCGCAGCGTCGCGACGGCCGCTTCGGTCACGGCCAGGGCGCGCAATGCCGCGCCGGCGGGGAAAGCTCCCGTGCAAGCGAGCGCGCCCGAACAGGCGCAGCGTGCGGCGCGCGCGTAGCGAGGCATCGGCGGTTAGGGGCGCAGCGGGATGCATGCCGCCCCTGGCCGACTAACCATTCTCGGCGCAAACGGATTCGCGCGGCGGCCTTCGGCCCGCCGCGTTTTTTTGCGTCCGCGTAATCGCTACCCGGCGATACGCGTCGCGGCGTGCGCTCAGACCCGCTGGCCGCTCGGCGCGGCAAACGGCATCGGCGCACGGGTCGGATCGAAATCGGCCCAGTGTCCGTCGTGCCATTGGCCCGAGGCGCATTCGATCTCGGCGGCGCCGCCGTCGCGCAGCAACTGCGCGGCGAGATCCTGGTTCTCGTAGCAGACGTGCACCGAGAGCAGCACGCCGTCGCTGCGCGTTTCGCGATGCACCCGCTCGTGGTGCATCGACATTTGCTGCGCAGCGGCTTTCGCGCCCACACTCGCGCCGATGCGCGCCCCGATCCAGGCGCCCACGCCGGCCGCGATCACGACCGATGGCAGCGCAGCCGAGAACGCGCTGAAAATCACCACGCCCACCACGGCGCCCGCCACGGCGCCTGCGGTGATATTGCGGGTGTGATGCGGGTGCACGGCGGCGACCGTGGGCGGCGCGCCCATGGCCGTCCCCTGGACGCTATGGCGCGCATGCTGGCCGCGCGGATTGACGAAGAACAGGTTGACGTCTTCTTCGAGGAAGCCGCCCGCGTACAGCTTTTCGGCGGCGGCTTCGGCAGCGGGAAAGGTCGTGAACCGACCAGCGACGATCAGTGACATGGGAAGCCCCCTTTGCCGGGTCCGGCAGGTTGACTCGCCGGGCGCGGCCGCGAATGCGGCTCGCCCTGAATCCATGTTAGTGCCTGTGCGCGCGCAGGGTTAGGCCGCTGTTAGCCCGGCGTACGCGCCGCGGTGCCCGGCATCAGGCGCAGCAGGCTCACCACCGCCGCGACGGCGGCGAAGGCCGTCGCCACGTACAGCGCCGTGGTCGGCCCGTGCTGCGGCGCAACGCCGAAGATCAGCGCCACGAGCGCCGCGCCGAGCGTCTGCCCGGTGAGGCGCGCGGTGCCGAGCATGCCGCTCGCGCCGCCGCTGCGCTCGCGCGGCGCGGAGGAGAGGATTTGCCGGTTGTTGGGCGACTGGAACACGCCGAAGCCCGCGCCGCACAAGGCCATGCGCCAGCAGATATCGAACACCGCCGGATGCGCGCCGAGCGTGGCGAGCGAGAGCAGGCCGAGCGCGAACAGCGCGAGTCCGATGCCGCCGAGCATGCCCGCCGGATAGCGGTCGGAGAGCGCGCCCGAGAGCGGCGCGGCGCCGACGATGACGAGCGGCCAGGGCGTCATGAGGAGGCCCGTGTCGACCTGCGAGAAACCGAAGGTCTCCTGCAGCATGAAGGGCAGCGCGACGAACGCGAGCATTTGCGCGCAGAACGAGCAGACCGAGGTGCTGATCGACAGCGCGAACACGGGGTTGGCGAGCAGATCGACGGGCAACAGCGGCGCGGCCTGCGTGAGCTGGCGGCGCACGAAGAACCAGCCGATCACGATCGCGAGCACGAATTCGAGCGCGACGAGGCGATTGCTCTCGCCGTGGCCGAGGCCGTCGACGGCAAAGATCAGGAGGCCGAACACGATGGCGTTGAGCACGGCGCTCAAGTAGTCGTAGGGCGCGGGATGCCGCTCGTTCACGGGCAGCGCGCGCAGGCCCAGCACGAGCGCGGCGATGCCGATCGGCACGTTGATCGCGAAGAGCCAGGGCCATGTCGCGATGGCGAGCACGCCCGAGGCCAGCGTCGGACCGACCGCGGAGGCGATCGCGACGACCATCGCGTTGATGGCGACGCCGCGACCGAGCTGCGCGCGCGGATAGATCATGCGCACGAGCGCGGTGTTCACGCTCATGATCCCCGCGCCGCCGAAGCCCTGCACCGTGCGTGCGAACGCGAGTTCGGGCAGCGTGGTCGCCAGCGCGCAGCCGAGCGACGCGACGGTGAACAGCACCATGCCGGCCAGATACACGCGCTTGTAGCCGATGCGGTCGCCGAGCGAGGCGAGCGGCAAGAGCGAGATGGTCACCGAAAGCTGATACGCGTTGACGATCCAGATCGAGCTTGCCGCGCTCGCATGGAGGTGCCGCGCAATGGTCGGCAACGCGACGTTGGCGATCGCGCCGTCGAGCACGGCGAGTGTGATGCCGAGCGCGACCACGAGGATCGCGTAGTAACGCTGTGGAAAGGGCAGGCCGTTTTCGATGTCGGCGGTGGAAGCGGCGGAGAGTTCGGAAAGCGTTGGCATCGACGGGAGAGGCGGCGCGCGATGGACGTGCGCCGCCGGCTGGATGTTGTTTTCTGGTGTGCTCTGGCGGCTTATTTCAGTTCATAGAGCCCGACGTAGGTGGTCGAATCCACCTCGTTCAGATGCGTCATGAAGCGCGCCACCGCGTTCGTCGTTTCCGGCGTGACGGGCAGTTGCGCCGCCTTGAGCGCATGCACGCGGAAGATGTAGCGATGGGGTTTGTCGCCGCGCGGGGGCGCTGCGCCGCCGAAGCCGACCGTGCCGTAGTCGTTGCGCACCTGCACCGCGCCCTGCGGCAGCAGGCTGCCGTCGGCCTTGCCGGCGTTGCGGGCGAGCGAGCGCACGTCGGGCGAAATGTTCACCACGACCCAGTGCCAGAAGCCGCTGCCCGTGGGCGCATCCGGATCGTAGACGGTGAGCGCGAAGCTTTGCGTGTCGGCGGGTGGATCGTCCCACTGCAGCGCGGGCGAGACGTTGTCGCCGTCGACACCGAAGGCCCGGTCGTCGAACTCCTGCGCCTTCGGCATGAAACCGTTGCTGGGAAAGTCATCGGACCAAAGTCGGAAATCAGCCATCGGGTGTCTCCTTCGCTTGGGGTCGTGGGACGGTCGCGCCAACACGTGTGACGCGTGAAGCTGGGTGCGCAGCCGGTCGATCGAGTTTATCACTGCGGGCTCTGCAGGCAGGGCCAGCTTCGCAGCGTGAGATGCGCGGCGCATCGGCTTGCCGTCATGCTTCGCGTGATGCCTGGCGAGGGCGCGTTACGAGCGCGCCTCGAACCAGGCCGACGACTCGTCTTCGAGCCACGCGGCCAGCCGCTCGACGACCGCCTGCGGATCGTGCTGCGCGCCACGCAACGCGCATTCCCAGATCACCGCCACGCGCCAGCCCTGGGCGGCGAGCGCGGCGAGCGCCCTGGCGTCGTTCAGACGGTTGCGCGCGATCTTCTCGCGCCAGAACTCGGGGCGCGTTTGCGGCCACTTGAAGAGGGCGCAGTTGTGGCCGTGCCAGAAGCAGCCGTGCACGAACACGACGGCGCGCCGGCGCGGCAGCACGATGTCGGGCCGGCCCGGAAGCTCGCGCACGTTCAGGCGAAAGCGGAAGCCGCGCCGGTGCAGCAGACTGCGGATCAGCTTCTCGGGCTTCGTGTTGCGTCCGCGGATGCCGGACATCATCCGGCTGCGGGTCGCGGTATCGACGACGTCGACCATCGTCTGTCGCCTCGCTTCGGTTGGCCGCGGCGCGCGCGGGTCAGCGACCTCCCGCCGTGGCCGTGGCCGTCGCCGCGTTGCGTGCGGTGCGCGACGTGCGTGCCGTACGCGTGGTGCGCGTTGTGTGTGCAGCCTCGGGAACCGTCGGCGGGTCTGCACGCGGTGCCGCGTGCTGTCTGGACAGCAGCGCATCGAGGTGCGGCATCATCGTGCGCGCGACTTCGCGCATCACCGGCATCACCACGCTGTTGCCGAACTGGCGGTACGCCTGGGTGTCGCTCACCGGAATGCGGAAGGTGTCGGGCAGGCCCATCAGCCGCGCACACTCGCGCGGCGTGAGGCGGCGCGGGCGCAATCCTTCGCCTTGATAGACGAGGATCTCCGAGCCGTCCTTGTGGTAGCGCGCAGAAAGCGTGCGCGTGACGCTGTCGGGAAACGCGAGGCCGTAGCCGAAGCCGTTGCCGGCCGCGCGATGCTTTTCGGCGTATTGCTGCAGATAGGCCCAGAGCCCCGGCGTGAGCGTGTACTTCGGCTGCACGCGGCGCGCGCCGTGATCGAAGAAGCGCTCGCCGTCCCACGGCAGCAGCGGCTCGCAGCCGTCGGTGCGGTGCAGGATCGAAGCGAGCCGCGGGCCTTCTTCCGGCAGCGCGAGCGCGTCCCACGAGAACGCCGCCGGCTCGCGAAAACCGACGATGATGATGCGTTCGCGATGCTGCGGCGTGAAATGGCTGCCGTCGATCACGCGGTAGTGCACGTCGTAGCCGAGCTCGTCGCGCAGCACCTGGAGGATCACGTCGAACGTGCGGCCGCGGTCGTGCGAGACCAGGTTCTTCACGTTCTCGAGCAGGAATGCGGCGGGCCGCTTCTCGGCGATGATGCGCGCGACGTCGAAGAACAGCGTGCCCTGCGTGGTGCAGGCAAAGCCGTGCGGACGGCCAAGCGCATTCTTCTTGCTCACGCCCGCGATCGAGAATGGCTGGCACGGAAAGCCCGCGAGCAGGACGTCGTGATCGGGCACGTCGGCGGCCTCCACGGCCGTGATGTCGCCGATGAACGGATGATCTTCGCCGTAGTTTTCCAGATACGTCTTGCGCGAGAACGGGTTCCACTCGCTCGTGAAGACGCATTCGCCGCCGTGTGCCTCGAACCCCTTGCGGATGCCGCCGATGCCGGCGAACAGGTCGATGAAGCGAAAGCGCGCCGTCGCGCCATGGGCGTGAGCGCCGCCTTGCAGCAGCTCGCGCAGTGCGGCTTCGAGCATCGCGGGGCAGGGCGTCTCGCCCTTTTCCCAGCGCCGCACGGTCTTCACGTCGCGGCCGACGTGCGTGGCGATCTGCTGTTGCGTGAAACGCTTGCGTGCCTGCTGGAGCAGGTCTCTCGGTTCGGCCGTGAGCACGGAGTCCTCGTTAGGGTATTTTTGCGGACATTATGACCGATGGTCGACCCGCGGCACCAGGAATTCCCGAGGTGCGTGCGCAGACGAGCGCCGCGCAGGCGAATGCCTGCACGCGCGAGCGTCGAATTCAGGGGAGTCAGGAGTGTTGCGGGCCGGCGTTTGCCTGCTTCGCCAGAGGCGCGGAGGCCGAGGCGACGTTCAGCTCGTGCAGGTCGAGGATCAGCAGCAGGCTGTCGATTTCACACAGCTGCCCCTTGTTCACGTGACCGGTGTCGAGCAGACGGTGCAGGCGCTGGCGCCAGTAGAGCGCGGGGAGAATCGGCCCGCCGAAGTCGCCGGCGAGTGACAGCGGCATCACGCGACGAATGTGCGCGATATCCTGATCGATGAGGGTCGACATCATATGACCGGCGGGGAGGGGACGCGTGGAGTCCATAAAGGCCTTTACGGCACTATTTTTCCCTACTTTAGGGGTATTTAACTCGGTATTTACCCCTAATTAGCCGGTCGGATTCCGTTTATTCGGCGGCGGGCGGCGTCGCGCCTTGCACTTGCGCCGCGCTTTCGAAGAAACGCCGCGTCGCTTCGAACGCGTTCAGCATCTGCTCGGGCCAGGGCGTCTGCAGCATCACGGCCTGGTGGTTTTCGAACGCCGCGCCCAGCTGGCGGGCGAGTTCGGGCGAATTGAGGTGGCGCAGCAGCACGCTCACGGCAATGGCGGTGGCCTGGCTGGCTCCTGCCGTCTGCAGTTCGGAGGCGGTGAGGGCGGCGACTTGCTTGTTGATGTCCATGGAAAACCTGCTCGGGAAAGAGGGTGCGCGAGTGCGCGATAGAGACGGGACGGGGATCTGCGAACCGGTTGCGGACTTCGCGGCCCGGCCTGCGCGGCCCGGCGTGGTGGCCGGGCGGCTGGTCCCCCTGGCAGGAATCGAACCTGCATCTAGCGCTTAGGAGGCACTTGTTCTATCCATTGAACTACAGGGAGATGACCATAACCACTGGATAGACGGTAACCCTTGTAAATCAGGGGTTTCGCCTTATCCGGCGGGCGATTCCGGCTTTCCCGCTTCTTCCTAAATGAAGCGCCGTGAACCATTGTGTAGCAGCGTTTAACGCCCTCACTGCTACAATCCTGCTACAGATTCCAGACTGTAGCAGTCGCCCTCCGAGCATCTGCTACAGCCAAACCGGACGGGGCAACATGGCATCCATTCTTCCCATCGGCAGCCGTTGGCGGGCACAGATCCGGCGCAGCGGCGGCAAGAGTATATCAAAGACGTTTGCGACGAAGCGCGCGGCCGAAGCCTGGGCTCGCGAGATCGAAATCGAGCTCGATCGCGGCGGCAGGGTCGAGGCGTCCAGCGTCACGCTTGGCGAGCTGATCGTCAAGTACCGCGAGACGCGCCGCGAGTCCGGCCGGGGTGTAGTCGACAAGTCCAACGAGGACTACATCCTCAACCGGCTGCACGACGAATTTCAAAGCGACTTTGCGGCGAAACTCACGACGGAACGCATCGTTGGCTTCGCCCAGCAGCGCCGCAAGTCCGGTGCCGGCGGCTACACCGTTGACATGGACATCTCGAAGCTTGGGACCGTGATGCGTCACATGGCGTCGCTGCTCAGCATCACGCTGCCCGACGTCGTCGCGGCGGCCCGTCCGACCCTTCGCCACCTGCGCCTCGTGACTGCCGGGTCAAAACGCGACCGGCGACCCACGCCCGACGAGATCGAGAAAATTTTTGCATGGTTTGCCGAGCATCCCGAGCGCGAGCAGGCCATGCCGGATCTGCTGCGCATTGCAATGCAGTGCGCGTTCCGGCGCGGCGAGCTGTTCAACCTGCGCTGGGGCGATCTCGATCACGACCGGCACCTCGCGCTCGTGCGCGACCGCAAACACCCGCGCCAAAAGATCGGCAACAACGAATGGATTCCCCTGATCGGCGACGCGTACGAGGTCATCATGCGCCAGCCGCGCTATCCGGTGCCAGACGGCTATGCGGAGAAGCGCGCGGCCGATCCCTTACTGGCGGCGCACAAAAACGAGTTTATTTTCCGTTTCAACAAGGGCACGGCGAGCAAGTATTTCAAGCAGGCCTGCGACGCGAAGGGGATCGTGGATCTTCACTTGCATGACCTGCGTCACGAGGCGACAAGTGCGCTGTTCGACGCCGGCTGGCAGATTCCGGAGGTCGCGGTCGTGACGGGTCACAAGGACTGGCGCAACCTGAAGCGCTACACCAACCTTGATCCGGCACAAGTGGCGAAAAAGGGGCGGATCAAGCTTGTATCCGCCTGTTGATTGCGGTACCGCACAAATCAAGGTTGCCCTGGGTATTGATTTCTAGCGGTTGCCCCTTCACTTTTGTTACCATGCCGTCGTAAACACGGTAAACCAAACAAGTCAAGACCAAATGCCCAGCTTCCAGACCCCGTCGATCGCGCAATTCACCTATGTGATCCACTTCAAGGAACTGGAAGAAAAGATCCGGTTCGCTCAAGGCGACGCGGAGGTAGCGTTCGGGTCTTTTGGGGCAGGCCAATCACAACAGACCAACGTGCCGGACGGATCAGACCCCACGGTGCCACGAATTCTGTTTGTGAAGGGAAATCGTAATATTTCGATTTCTTCGCACGCTGTCCAGTTGCAGCATGTCTTTCCTGCGAACGTGAATGCAGTTTCATTGAAAGTCCAGCTTACCGAGATAGCTGCGGAAGTTCAGGCTTTTCACGCTCAGGCATTGGATTTTCAGCGCAATGGTCGGGAGTACGGTCACGTCGCGCTTATCGCAGTGGTCAATTACCCGTCCGCGGCTGATACATCGGAACTGCATAAATATTTTTTTGAGCGCTTTCTTAAGGTCGAGCCGCTGGGCGACCTTGCCAGCGTTTCGTTTGCTACCGGATTCAGAAGTGGTGACTTCTTCCTGAATGTCAACGGCGCCGTCTATGAATTGCGGCAGTTCGATATGAAACTCGATAAGCCGGGATTCATAAATCCGCTAAATCTTGCTTTCAACAGGGACTCAAAAGTTCTCTCGAAGGGCGTGCAGTTCACGGTAGATGTGAATGATCGGCCCCGATCGATGTCGCCGAGTCGCACCGATGGGTTGATCCCTCCAGAGCGGCTGCTCGACGTTGTTTTCGATGTGGTCACGAATAAGCTGCCTAGGATGGCGGATGCAGGGACGCAGTCATGAGCGAAGAATATGTGTGGGAGGGAGATGCGCAGCCCAGCGCTGGCGTATCGTTGTTTGGTCCCGGAAACGCGCTGATTGCCGCTGGTGGCGCAGTGATCTCCGGTGCAAACTCATTGCAGGTGAGCACAAGCAGCATGTTCACGTCTGCCTTGGTAACAACAGATTGGCAAGTATCTGGAGAAGATGGCGATCAACTGGGACACGTCGATCAGATGTACCGCTTCCAGACGGTCCAAACGGACGAGCTTACTCGTTCCGTGGTTGGTCATACGTGGGAGACGCGAGAGTTTGTTCGCGGTCTGCGTGCTTGGGCGGTGGAGCGAACGGACGAAGTCAATCTCCTGCGGGACTTTGCCATTTGGCAAAAGCGAAAGCTGGATTTTGCAGGGGTCTATGCTGCGTATCTCCTCGACGCTATTACTGATGATGAGTTCGACGAGGAGTCGCTCAAATACGCTATCCCGCTGCACGCAAAGTGTGAAGTGGGAGCCGTCGGGACTGCAGAAAAGCTTGTTTCACTGCTGCCCTTTGAGCTGACAACTGCCGATCTGGCCGAGTTTTTGAAGACGGAGCCGCGTGCGTTGCTGCGAGCAATTGCGCAAACGAAAAACCCATCGCAGAAACTGAAAGAGTTGCTGCCAAGTCAAACGCCCGAACTAGACGACAAATAAAATGGCTCACGCGATCGCAATTTGTTGTTCAATCGAGGCAGAAAAGATCGAGATCAAGACGCGCAAATTCAATATGGTGCCCGTTATGGATCCGGACACTGGTGTGATGCGCTACCAGTTTCAACTGGGCATGAACAGTAGTGCATGGATCCACCAGGAATACGAGTCGCCCGCGACGCAAATTACTATCAAGCAATCGATGACGAAGAAGGGCGACCTTCTGACCGGTGGCTGCATTGATGGTTGGGCTTGGAAGGCGCCCAAGAAACAGGTTGGGCCTGGGTCGGCCTCGCACTCAGCAACTTTCGCATCGATTAGAGGCGGTTGCTACGCGCACATTCAAACGCCAGCCCGCGAGCATCTCGACAATCCAGATATGGCCGAAAAGATTCGCGCAATCGCGCAAGAGCCTAACCTCCAAGTAAAGTGAAGGACGATTGAGCCGCTGTCGCAAGCGCCGCTGGCCACAAAGCGGCGGCGCATGGGCGATCACGCGGCCCTCTGCCTGGCCTGTTCCGACATCTTGTCGAGGTATTCGGCGACAGCCTCATACGGCGCAAACCGCGCCGATCCTTCTTTGTAGGTTGGGATCGGGAAGATCTCCGCGCTGATCTGGTTGCGCACCGTGCCCTCGGCCATCGAGAGCAGTTGCGCGAGCTGCGGCACCGACAGGCGTACGCCGAATTTTTCGAGAATGTATGCGCGCGTAAGCAGGCTCATACACGGACTCCGGTTGCGAGTTGAAGGGCGTGGGCCTGCATTGCTGTGAGCACAGCGGCGGCGTTGAAGCGCGTGGCGGTGCTCACATGCGCCGTTCCTGCGATGCACCAGAACTGGTCCATCCGACCGCGCGTGGATCGCGCCAGATAGCTCTCTATCTCGCCAACCGCTTCAGCTTCACGCAGCGCCGCACTGACGAGTCTCGATACGGTTCCGAGCGTCTTGGCGATTCGGGTACTCGTCAAAGGCCCCAGAGTGCGCAGCAATTCGACTGCATCAATGCGTAAAGCAGCTTTGTCCCGTACTCGACGCGTTACGCCGCTTCTCACCATGCGCGTGTAGCGGTCTTCATGCATGGTAGCCTCCTATGGGACGCGTGTGACCTTTGAGTCCCCCCTTAGTCGTGGCTGCCGTAAAGATCATGCGAATCAAGCCGATATAAGAAAGATGGAAAACGAACACAGCCCGTTTCCGAATGAGGAAACCAAGTGGGCCATGGCCCGCAACATCGAAGACGCAGTTCGCGCAATGCGGCGCGCGCAAGGAAAGAAGAACCCCGAAGACTTTCCTCGGGGCTCGCCCGAGGAGGAGGTCACGACGGCCGAATTTCTCCACGACGTCATGCGCGCGATTGATCGCATTAGCGAGGTGTATGGGCGCAAGTCCGGCGACGATGAGCCGCACGGCGTCGGCGCTGCAGGATAGGCGACCGCGCTCGTAGTTTCGGATCACGCGCATCATTGATCCTCATCCTGCTGCGCCACAGCCGACGGGCCGCTTTCTGGCGCCGGTGTAGACTCGTTCTGCTCGACAGGTGCTGCTCCGATAACGGGGGTGTTTGCATTATCCTGGGCGTGTTTATGCACCTCAGATAAGGACGGCAATCTGTCGGGCCCGGTTTGTTTCGCATCTGCGGCTACGAGGTCGCCATGCCTCTGCCCGAGCAGCGCCACGTCGTCTGCGCCGCAATGGCGAATGACTTGGCGCCACGTGTCGTCGAGCGCGCGGCGGTGCACGTTGACGAGAGGCCGATTACGTACCTCGGCGTTCCAGCGCTCGGTGGCCCACTTCGCGAGACCATGGCGGATGCGGTCGCAGTCTGCGCGAGCGTCGTCGCGCTCATTGATGAGGTCGCTCACGATTTCGGTGGGCGACTCATTCCACGCATCGTCGGGGCACATCGACGCGACGCGCTCCAGCAGCGCTTTGCCAATGTTCGCCATGTCGTGGATCGAATGCTGCTCGTCGGGCGTGAAATCCAGATCGTCGGCATTCACGGCTAGTTGCTGCGCTACCGCGGCAAGGGCGACGGGAGCGGCGTAGAGCTTTGTGCCGAACGGGATCTTGCTCAGATCTGCGCGCGCAACCAGTTCGCGCTCTCCGAACGCCTCCGGGTCGCCATAGGCGGAAACCACTTCGGCAATCGGCGCGTGGTCCGCGTCGGAAAGGTCGGCCGGACCTGAAAAGCCACGCTCTCGAGCGAGAAGCGCCAAGCCGAACGCCACGCCCGCTGCGAGCGGGTTGCCCTGCTCAATGGCTTGGTGGAGCGCTTCCGAACAGGTCACGAGAGCTTGCGCTGCATTGGGCGCCGCGACGGGGCCTGTGTAGAGCGCATGGCGGCCAGGTTGCAGGTCATCGTGCGCTTTCCACATACGGATTGCGAGGTTGCCGTGGACTTTGTCGCGGACTAGCTCAATGTCCAGTACGGGTGTGTGCATCGCGTCTATCACAGCGAGAACCGCATTCAAGTACAAAGGCCAGAACCGATCGTCGACGGGAGAGAGTGTGCGATTGATACGAGCAACGGCGGCGCATGCCTGCGCGTGAATGGTTCGGAGTTGTTGGGTGTTCATGATCATCCTCGAGCGTTAGCAGGGCGCATCGCGCGCTCCAGTTGCATCAAACCAGTCTCGATCGACAGGCGTGCTTGTTCGGCCCACGTGCGCGCGTCCTGCGCTGCTTTGTGCCGGCTATAGCTGCCTACTTCATCGCGCATGAGGTCGAGCAACTCGACGTCGGCGCCAAGCACGATCGCCTCGACCAGCGAGCGGATCTCGACACCAAGGGCCTCGATGCGCGAGAGGTGGTCACGTCGGATTTCCGACGTGACTTCGTTCGTCTGGATTGGTTTGCGCCGCGCATGCGGCGCCTCCTTCTTCTGGATTGCGGGCGAGAGCCCGCTGCCGTTGACTTCGCCGTCCAAAGTCTGCGCTGGTACGGCGCTAGCGAGCGCGAGCCTCGGGCGTTGTTGGGCGCCTTTGCGCTGACGCGGCAGCGGACGTGGGGTAGAGGAAGCCGCGAGCAGGGTCATTTCGCCTCCGCGTTCGCAAGATCCTCTGTCCAGTCAGGGTCGGGTGCGGCGTAGAGGCCGTCTAGCCACTTGCGAACGCTGGGCGCTTCCTTCGTTTCGCCGAGGCGCGGGTCTTCAAGGCGACGCGTGAAATACTGAACGGCGGCGCGGATCGCTTGCCCGCGCGTTGGATAAGTCAGGTCGCCATCGCGTAACGAGCACGGGGTGCTACCACCACCCGTTCCCATGTAATAAGACGTCCCGAAAATCCATTTGCCTGGAGCGGTCTGTGCGAGGTGGATTTCAGCCGGTGCGTTCACAGTGCGGCCGATCTTCAATCTCGGCGACGCAAGCTTCTCGAAGGTGTAGACCCCATTCTCGTTCGGCACGTTGACGGGATACTCCTTCTTCGCCGATGGCTTGGCGTCGAGAAGGTCGGCGAGCGGGCCGAGCGCGATGTGCACGCCATCGATAGTGCCCGGCGAGAGCTTGCCGAACATCGGGTCGTGCAATACAGATTGCAGAGCCTGCAAAAGTTGCTTTGCCTGCGGCTCACTAATCTTCTTCGATGCCGGTGCCGGGGTTGCATCGGGCTTCGCCAGATGCTTCTTTGTCACCTTGGCTTTGCCTGCCGCTTTGGCTTCATCTGCGCCTTTTTGCAAACGCTCCAGCGCCTTCTCGGCACCATGCTTGCGGATCTCTTCGATAGCCAACGTGGCGGCGACAGTTCCTCCGCGCACAAGCTTATGCAGTGCGGTAGGCGCTCCCTCGAGAAGGGCGACATCACGAATCGTCTGGTCGGTTATCTGCAGGCGCTCACGGATCGTTTTGTTGTCGATGCCGTGCACGTCACGCAGTTCGGCAATCTTCTCGGCTAGCTCGAGCGGGGACGTGCTTTTGCTCTCGTTGCTCGTCAGGCCACCGAATATCAGGTTGACGCGGTTGACAGACTTCGCTTCGATGATGACGACGGGAATTAGGCCCACGTCGGCGCCGGAGTCGATGGCAAAGCCGATGCCGTGATAACGATGCTGCCCCTTCCAGACATAGACGAGGTCTTTGCCGTCGACCTTGCGCACGTAACAGTGCAGCGGTTGACTCTTGTCGTAGCCGTCAGTGGCAATGAGCTTGCCGAGTCGCTCTGCCCAGGCGATGTCGAGCGGACGGACGTTGTCGCGCGGATCGTAGTGAATCTCGTCGTACGGCAGCATCCACAGGTCGGCTGATTTGCCGCCGGCCGCCTTGACAGCGGCCTTCGTGTTGCCGGTAACGATCGGCTCGTCCATCTGGAGCGGGCGGGTGCGCTTGTCGTTCATGCTTCACCTCCGCGCTTGCCCCCGGAAAAGCTCACCGAACGGTTACGCAAAAACACGCGTGCAAAGCACAGTGCACAGAATGCCGCGACGAGGATCACGGCAGTCTTGCCGGCTGCAATGCCGGCGATGAGCCAGAGGGCGGAATTGGCGAGCCCGAATAGGGCGCCAATGGTTCGATTGGGCTGCGTACCAGTCAACAGCCAGGCGGTCGCGCATGTCGCGATAGCGATTAGCAGGGCGAGCATTACGCAGCCTCCGATTCGAGCAGCGTGGCGAGACCCGCCGGCGTGCAGCGGACGATCGGGCGAATTTGCGTCTTTGGCCGGCGAAGAATTGCGGAGGGCCAGCGGGGGTCTCCGTGGCGACGCTCGATAACGTAGCCGAGATCGAGAAGCGCTCGAACGGCTCGATCTCCGCTGGCGTCCGATATGCCGGTATCTAGTCGGAGTGCGTTCACGGCACGCCCGATGAGCACGTCCTCGCGGCAATCCACGATCAGACCGAAGCGACCATCAACATTGAAGTTGACGTTTTTGTCTCGCAGGCGTTGGAGATCTGGCTCCAGAGCGACGATTAACTTGCGCGCCTGAGCGAGCCGCTTGAGCCGGGCTTCGAGGTCACGTCGCTCTTGCGAGACCATCTCGGCGTATGTGGTCGCCGGTTGCCAGCCAAGGGTGGAGGCGCGCTTCATGCCGTCACCTCTTCACGGTTGGCTGCGGTGTTGCGCTTCGTCTTGGCCTTCGCGACAGCAATGTCGGTCATCGATGCAGCCTGATGCTGGCGATGGCGTCGAACGGCGGCGGCACAATCGTCCTCGCTCGGATACGAGATCTGCGTGCCAACGATGGTGGCGCCGTCGAGGATCATGTAAAGGGTGTAGATGCTATCGGACAGCGGCCGGCGCGCGACCACGTATTGATCGACGACGATCGGCGTAGTGGGACGCGGCGCCATCGGGTCGTACTTGACGATCGTGCGCAGGCCGATCGTGTCGCGGCGTTGGCTTTCTTGTTCCGGTTGCGGGCTGAGTTTGATTCGCGGCATGAGGCGTTACTCCGAATCGCCAGCGGCACGGCGCTTGTTGTCGACGAGCTGGCCGCTCGGCGGTATCTCGCGCTGTTTTCGCTGTCCGGCGAGGACGGCGAGGCAGGTGCGCATGGCGGGGTTGGCAAGTGCGTCTATGGCGGAGCCGGGAATGCGGCGGAGGCGGTGTTCCCGCACGATCTCTGCATCGGTGACGGGGATTCGCTCGGCCATGTCCGGCTTACCTCTACACGGACACGTGACGACCGAACGGCCGGTACTTCAAAAGGCGATGCAGGATGCCGCCCGGTGAGGGCGGTGGCGTGCGTGGTGCGGTGGCGATGTGGTGATTGGCCGTAGGTACAGCTGGCATGAGTGCCCGCAGCGCCAGATCTCCACGGTGCACCGTTACGACGTAGTCGAACCGCGCTTGTACTGTGGCCGGCGCCTCGACGTCGACGCTGATAACAACCGGATCAGCAATGTGCTCTACAAAAGAGACGTCGATATCGGCGGCAGTCGCCACTGCGATGCAAACGAACGCGCACTCATTGCCAGTCGAGCGCAAACGGTCTGCGATTGCGACGGCAACGGTCTCTGCGGAATGCGTGCGCTCGGTCGGCTGAACGAGGTTCTGAACAAGGATCTTTCGCATGTCGCGCCCTCAAACCATCGGCCGGATGTCCGACGCATTGGCGGCGGCGGGGTTAAGCGGCGCCGGTTCCGGCGAAAACACCTGGATGCCGATCACGATCAACGCCACGCAGAAGCAAAAGCGCCAATACGGGGACTGCTCAAAGTTGCTTTGCGGTGCGCTTTCCATGCCGGCTCGCATCTGCTGCTGGAGCCAAGTGCGGCGCTCATCCGCATAAATGTCGACTGATTCCATTTGGATCTCCTGCGCGCAACTTGCGCGTGGATGCCAGAATAGCCACTAATGGAATTAATGTAAAGCCATAAATGGTTATTTATGGGCGGAGCGAGACGCCCAAAATGCGGGCGTGGCTACTGTGCGGTCAGCTAAGAGGAGCGTCTTGCGAGGGCTGCGGCAGTCAGCTGTGCCCCGATAGACAGCACGGCGTCGAGCCATGCGATGTCGTTGATGTAGGTGGCGGCAACGAAGCTGATGGTGCTAAGGATTGCGATTGTCGCGGCGCCACGTTGGTGCGTGCCGTCGCGCAGATGCGACCTTCGGCGAGAGTGTTTTGCGGCGTGCGCGTCGAGCGTATTGGCGAGGGAGCGCAGTTCGTGGGCGAGGGCGGTGGCCATCTCCGGCTCAATTCCAGCCGCGACATGGCCGATGCTTCCATTGGTGTCAATGAAGGCTGCGGCAACTGCTACGGCTGGAGAGTCGGCTTGCGTGAGGCGGGAAATTACCCTGCTATTTACTAGATCGATGCGTTTTGCATACGCATCGGCAATGTCTGTGGTTGGGGGAGAATCCGGGGTTCGGAATCTATCGAGTCGATGTACGTTTGCGTACGCGCGCGGTGTGTTTGTTCTCGTGTTCACGTTCATGGCTAGTATTCAGCGTGTCATCATTAAGCTCACGCTGAATCGCCTCCACTAGGCGTTCTGTTAGCCCGCGGTTTGCTTCGCGTACTCCTTCGGTGTTCAGGGTCGTCGAGGGCGCTTCGTGCTGGTGCCGTGCCGCGAGGAATGCGACGAAATCGGAAACCTGCTTCTTTTCCTCTTCTGAGAGGTGGGTGTAGGTCTGCTCCCACTCCGGAGTGATTCCGCGTGTGTGGTCGATGTTCTCGTCAAGAAGCGCCGCAACGTCAACCTTGAAGGCCTCGGCTAGGGCTTCCACTTGGGAGAGCTGCGCATAGACTTCCCCCCGCAAGAGTCGACCGACAGTGCTCTGGGCGATGCCAGCGCGCTGTGCGACCTTAATCTGCGTATCCAATATTTCACTGTGGTCCATTAAGCGTCGAAGGTTCTTCGCCAGGATCGCTTTCGTATTTTGTCGGCTCATGGCAGCGAGCGTGCCACTAATGGATAGCCACTTGCGGGTATCTGTGGAGCTCCCTAATTTGCAAAAATAACCATTTGTGGCTAATATGGCGCTGTTCATATCAAGGGGTTCCGTATGGAAAACCACAGCGACACGCTGCTGGATCGGGTGCTGGCCCGGCTAGGCCGAGAGAAGGGCAATTTACGGGTCATCGCGAGCAAGGCTGGTGTGCCGTACTCCACGCTGACGAAGATCAGTGCGGGTAGCGTTACCGACCCTCGGTTCTCGACTGTTCAAGCGCTTCACGACTATTTCGAAAGACATCCCGATGCTGCCGACTCCGGTGCTTCCGGACGTGTTCATTGATGTGCATTCGCATAAGGCGATTTCTCGCACCCGGCAGCCGAAGCGCGCGAGTTTGAATCGTAGGTCGCGAGGCGTCGTGCAAACAGCATGAAACAACAGGTCCACCAAGAGAACGAGGGAAGCATGACCTGCAGATACAGCAACACGGATTGGCTTGACGTGCTGTACACGTCGATTCGCGGTACGCCCGGCGGACTGCCCGAAGCGGCAGCGTTCCTGACGAATCGCCGGGGCCGCAACATCACCACGGAGAGCCTTCGTCTGCGTTTGCGCGGGCAGGGCGAGAATCGCCTCTCCATGGAGATGTTCGAATTGCTCATCGAGTGGATGGAGGAGCGCCGTCAGCCGCAGTACCGCGATGCGTTGATAGCGCTTAACGAGCGGTTCAATCTCAGCGTAGCGCCAAACGATGTCGTGCAAGTGGGCAGCACGCCGCACGATATCGCCATGCAGACATTCGATCTCGCACAGCACGCCGGCGTCGTCGCCGAGTGTGTGCGCGAGGCGCTCGAAGATCGCATCGTCACGCCAGCGGAAGCCGACAATATCATCGGTGCGGCGAGAGACAGCAAGCGCCTGCTGGACCGCATCATTGCGACCGTGCGTCGCGTCAGCGCCAAGCCTGCGCGCTAAACATGGCGTGCTGCAATCCGCATCGTGTGAAGGCCGAACTGCATTGCGACATCGGGCAGCAGCTGGTCTGCGCCGAGTCGCGTCTTAAGTGGCACGCGGAGTACAAGCCGGAGGCGGTGCCACGCCTTCTCGTGCAGGCAATCTCAGCTTTCCCCGATCACCTTACCCATTTGCGTGTCGTCGCTTTGCGCGTTGACGCGCTCGACCATTTTGTCGACTGCGTTGCACGTCAATGCGCGCAACTCCCGACCAAAACAGATCGCCGCGAATTTCGTGCTCGTCTCGAGCCGGAAATGAGCGTCGCTGAACTCGAACATTTCGACCGCGTGCTCGGGGCCGAATGGCACCGCCTGCGCGGGCGCACGCCGGAGAGCAACAAGTGACTTTGAACGGATACAGCACCGCGCTGCGACGCAGCTACTCCCTGAAAACGCGTTCGCCTCTCGGCACGCACAGCTATGCCGCCGGCCGCGCCTGTTGGCGCAGTCATGCCTGCGCGCGCGCACGTAAGCGCCTCAGCGCACTCTGCGCGCGTGGTGCGGATCACCGCCTCGTTCCCATTCGCGGTCGCTCGTAGACGTGCCACGCATCCCAAAGTGACTTTGGCGTATCCGCATCGAGGCGAATACGCAGTATCCCTGCGCTCCTTGTGCACTGCGCGCCTTGCGCGTTGTGGGGGCGTTCAACCCAGAAGGGGCAATTGACCGATGGCGACACTCGACCAGATTCGCGCGCAGTTGATAGCTGCGGATCATCCTGAGCTTCCTGCGGGCCATCCGCACATCCGGGAGGATGGCAGACCGGTGCGATACGGTCCCGGAAAGAAGTACTGGTACTCGATTCACGCAGTTGAGAAAGATGGCCGGATCATCGGCTATATCGGGGCATTCGGTTGCTGGGCCGGCAATGATAGTGGTGCGCAGAAATTCCAGTGGCAGGGCGAAGCCCTTGCGCCTGAAGCGCTGGCTGCAGCCAGGGCCCGGCAGGAGACAGTTGCCGCCGATGAGGAGCGCAAGCGGCAGCACGCCGCCAAGCTTGCCGCGAATCGGGCGCGTGACCAGTGGCAGCGGGCGCAGGACGAGGGAGCGTCAGCCTATCTGGAGCGAAAGCAGATCACGCCCGAGGGAGTGCGCTTCGCGACTAACGGTGACGTGCTCGTGCCGATGTTCCGTTACGGCGACGGTTATCGGCTCGTCGGCTTGCAGAAGATCACGCCTACGGGCGCGAAGCGCTTCAACAAGGGTATGGAAAAGAAGGGGGCGCTGTTCCTCCTGGGCGACCTGAGCGCGGAGAGCAAGGTTGTCCAGATCGCCGAAGGCTATGCGACGGCCCGGTCGATCCGCATGGCTACCGAAGGTGCTGTGCCGGTGGTTGTGTGCTTCGATGCCGGCGGCATCATGGACGCGGCGTGCTACGTGCGCGCGACGTATCCGGACGTCCACGTCATGGTTTGCGCGGACGATGACTGGATGATCGAGCGGCGTCTGTACGATCACCTTGCCGACGACTTTGGATATAGAGATGCCTTCGAGATCGGCGGCGAACCGATTCTCGTCCAGGCGCGCAAGACGTGGTATCGAGTCCGTGCCGCTCGCGAGACTGACCCACATGGCGTCGAGTCGCTCGTGCTGACGTTTGGCAACGACGTGATGCCGGAGCGCACGCGGCGCTTCGAGAATGCCGGCCTGAAGTATGCGTTCCAGGCCGTGGCGGCGATCGGCAACGCGAGCGTCGTGTTCCCACGCTTTACCGGTCGGGGCGAGCGCAAGCTGACCGACTTCAATGACTTGCACGTTGAAGAGGGCCTGCACGTCGTCAAGTCTCAGATCGCGACCGCGCTGCTGGTCGAGATGGCGGCGTCCAGTACCGATCACGCGCGCAGCTCGCATCTGTCTGTCGTTGCCGAAGCTGTCGATCCACTCTATGAGCAGGCGGTCGAGTTTGTGTGTAAATCGCGCGCTGCTTCGGTATCGAAGGTCCAGCGACATCTGCGGATCGGCTATAACCGCGCCGCCCGACTGCTGGAAGCGATGGAGCGCGCTGGTGTCGTCTCGCCGGAGAGCGACAGCGGCAAACGCACCGTCTTGCGGCCGGCCGCGACGTCCGCTGGCGCGGGTAATAACGGCGGCGACGCTGAATGGCCCGGCACTGAAACGGAGAACGGCGCATACACATGGGAGCAGCGCCTGCGCCGAACGGATCGCTTCGCTCTAAAGCCCGACCTCGATAACGTGGTCGACATTCTTACGCACTCCGACCAGTGGCGTGGTGTGCTTGGGTATGAGGCGTTCTCGCAGAAGGTGCGCAAGCTCGAACGGCCGCCGTATGAAGGCGGCGACATCGGAGAGTGGATCGAGCACGACGACGTGCTGCTCACAGACTGGTTCGGGCGCACGTGGTCGATCACGCCGCGCCGTGACGTGATTTGCGACGCAGTTGCGACGGTCGCTCGGCGCAACACCTATCACGTGGTGCTCGATTATCTGCACGGCCTTGTGTGGGATCAGAAGCCGCGCGTGCATACGTGGCTGGTTGACTACCTCGGTGTGCAGGATACGCCCTATGCCCGCGCGGTCGGCTACAAGTGGCTGCTCGGCGCCGTTGGCCGGGTCATGGAGCCGGGCTGCAAGATGGACAACGTACTGATCCTTGAAGGTCCGCAGGATGCTGGCAAGTCGCGCTCAATCAAGATGCTGTTCGGTGAGGAATGGTCGATGGAGGCCAACATCAACCTCAACGATTCGGATGCGGTCGAGGTGCTCGGCGGCAAGTGGGCGATTGAACTGGCCGAACTCGATGCACTCAACAAGTCAGATTCGGCGGCAGCCAAGCGCTGGATCACGACACAGGCCGATGTCTACCGGCCCAAGTATGCACGCCGTGCCGTGCGCGTACCTCGCCAGTTTGTGGTCGTCGGCACGGTGAACCTGGACGCTTACCTGAAGGACGAAACGGGCAACCGGCGTTACTGGCCGGTGCGCGTCATGCCGTGGATCGCGCTTGCTTCGCTGCGCTCCGACCGCGACCAGATCTGGGCTGAGGCGTTCTCGATGTATCAGGAATGGGCCGCAGAGAACGCGGAAGCGGGCGGCGAGTTGCCCACACCATGGCAGGTGCTCGGCGAAGAAAAACCGATGTTCGAGATCGAGCAGGCTGCCCGCTACGAAGGCGATATGTACGAGTCGCTGATCGCTGAATTCGTTCAGGGTCGCGAGAGCGTGACGATGGAGGATATCGCGCTGGACTGCATCAAGCTCGAAACATCGAAGGTGACGAAGGCTGAACAGCGTCGAATCGGTGCCGCAATGAAGGCACTCGGATGGGAGCGCAAGCGGGAGACGAAGGGCGCCCGGCGGTGGTATTACGTGCCTGCCTCTGCGCCAGCCTCGCCCGCTTCGACTGCGCGCAGTCAATCGACTGGAGGTGATGACGATGCACCGCTCTGACTTCGCGCCAGCTGCGTCGCTTCGCACGCGCGCCACGTCGCGCTGTTTGGCGCGCCACGGTTGCCATTTTGGCGCGCCAAGTGCAAGCGGTTCGCGTCCCGCGTCCCACTTGGCGACGCACTTTCCGTAGTCCCGTGTGTGCGAGCGCGACGTGCGCGACGTGAGGGTGCGCATGTCGCACGTCGCGCGGGCACTCACACATTTTCTTTTCATCGATATTGAAGTGGGACGAAGGACGGATAGGGGGTTACGGTGATTGTCGACCTGAAAGAGCAAGCCGGTATTGCGATGAATGCACGCGGTCAGCTATCGGAGCCGATTGCCGACCCCCAAGTTACTTTGGGCGCGCTCGCATTCGCGAACGAACTCGGTCGCCTGTTGTGGCGAATGAAATACGGGCAGGATGTTCGGCGCTCGGGCCTGCATCGCGCTACGTTGCTTCTCGCAAAGCGCTTGCGTGAACCCGGCCGGTTCGAGCGTTCGAAATTTACCGGTGTGACGCGTGCGGCAGAAAAGGCCGCCGCAAAGACGGGCAAAAAGGTCGAGCGACAAATATCGGACATCATCGAGCGGTTCGCACGGCAGGCGATCATCGAATGGGTTGCGGACCTTTGCGCCGCGTGTGATGGTCGCGGCGTAACCGGACGTGGTAAGGCGTTGGCGGTGGAGCGTATCGGTTGCCCGACGTGTGGTGGCCAAGGCCGGGTCTGTGTCGACGAATATTCCATCCCGTTTGCAGCGAGCCGTAATGGGCGCGGCCCCATGATCTTTCGCGAGTACGAGCGCTGTCCGCAATGCCACGGCGCCGGCAATATCGTGGTCGAGATTTCAGCCAAAGGCGCTGGTCGGCAGATCTGCTGTGTATGCGGTGGGACCGGTCGCCAGCCGGAGGATCACGCAGCACGCGCACGCGCGCTAGGTGTTCCGATGGCGCAATACCGCTCGCATTGGGAGCCGTACTTTCACGCGGTGCATGCGTTGCTCGATGCACTTGACGGCGCGGCCAATGACACCGTACGACGGAGAATGCAACGATGAAAACTCTTGCATTTCAAGAAAAACCCTGCTTACAATTCGCGCCATGCATCCTTTACCGTGGCACTGGACGCTGTGAGCCCCGCACACTCGTGGAGCAACCCTCTCCCGGCAGTCGTACAGAATCGCGCGAGCGGCGCGACGAATAACATGCCAACAGCCTGCCGGGAATTGTTCGGCGGGCGTTCGCCCGTACGAAACACGATTATCCGAAGCCCTGAGCGCGAAAGCCTCGGGGCTTCTTGCATTGGGTGTTGCCATGGCAAGCTCAACATTCAGCGTACGCGTCGACACAACGAAGTTTGATTCGGCCGTTGACGATCATGTCCGCAATCGCGTGCCGCGCATCATGGCCAAGGCTTTGAACGCTACGGCGCGCGAGGCGCAGGCCGCACTGAAAACTGCGATGCCGCAGTATTTCGACCGGCCGACGCCGTGGACATTGAACAGCACGCGTGTCGTTACTGCGTCGCCGACAAAGCTGGTGGCAACGGTCGGCTTCAAGGACGAGGCGTTCAAAGGCACGCCAGCGACGAAATATCTTCTGCCACAGGTCGAAGGTGGTGGCCGCAACGTCAAGCGCATGGAGTCGGCACTGCGTCGCATCGGCCTCCTGCGCAGCAATGAGTTTGCTGTTCCGGGTCGAGGCGCGAGGCTCGATGCGTACGGGAACGTCGCCCGTTCGCAGATCGTGCAGGTGATGTCATATTTGCAGGCGTTCGGCGAACAGGGCTACCGGGCGAACATGACGCAGAAGCGCCGCGATGCATTGGCTCGTGGTCGCAAGGGCTCGCGTGGCTTCAGCTATTTCGCACTGGTGAATCGCGAGGGCAAGCTACCACCTGGCATCTACCTTCGCACGCACTATGGTGCGGACTCGCGCATTGCGCATCTGCAATACGGTGGCGCGAAGCCGGTCTTTGTCTTCACGCGTGCGCCGCAGTACCGCCCGCGTTTCCCGTTCGAGCAGCTGGTGGCCGATAGCGTGAGCGCGACGATGTCAATCAACATCGCGGGCGCGTTCCAGCTTGCATACGGTGGATGATCGCGCTCGCCCGGTCGTTTCCCGCGCGCAAGATTTTTATAGCGATTTAAAAATCTAGACGTTTTAAAAACCTCTTTCTCCAAACGGGACTTTTTGCCCTGCAATGGTGCGAAGGTGGCGCAGGCAAAGCGACTTTGCCCGAAAATTGGGGGGAAACCCCTATGGAAGGCCCGAAATCGCACGGGTCCTTCCGGCGACCCTGCGCGTGGGGGTAATTCGAGCCGCGTTGCTCGCACGGTCTCAGGTCTTTTTCAGGGTGGTCACATGGGTGGTCAGGTGGTCACCGGTGGTGGTCAAAGGGTGGTCAGATGGCCGAAATGAGTCAAAGGGGCTTTGCCCGCCACATGGGCGTTGCGCTCAATGCCGTGCAGAAAGCCCTGAAGTCTGGACGCATCGCACTGAACGCCAACGGCAAGATCGACGCTGTCGTGGCCGAATCCGCGTGGCGCCGTAATACCGACGAGAGCCGCCGCTCGTTCGCCGACCTTTCGCGTGATACGAAGGCGCTGGAGGCCGATACATCGTTGCCTCCGGCTGACGGCGATGAAGCGTTTCCCGCTGCCGCGTCGACAAACGACCCGCATATGGCCGTGTATCGCGCGGCGCGGGCGGAGCGCGAGACTACGCGGGCGAAGCGTGAGTCCATGGAGCTGGAGCGTGATCTTGGAAACTTGCTCGACCTCGCTGACGCAAACCGCCTCGCTTTCACTGCGTTCCGCACGCTGCGCGATAGCGTCATGAACGTGCCTGTGCGTATCAAGGACCTGCTCGCAGCAGAGAGCGACCCCCATCGGATCGAGTCGATGCTCGAAGACGAACTGGCGCGGGCGCTGTCGTCGATCGACGTCAACAGGCTCATGCACGAAGAAGAAACGGACGAAGACGATGGGAGCGATCGACAGCTTTCTGAAGACGATCGGGGAGGCGATCCGGCCTGACAAGCGTATCGGCATCGCTGAGTGGTCCGAAGAACACCGTATCCTGCCCGAGAGCAGCCCCGAGCCGGGGAAGTGGCGCAATTCACGCACGCCGTATCTCGTCGGGATCATGGATGCGCTGTCCGGTCTGGCGAGCACGGTCACGCGATACGACCACGACGATACGCGCCCATTCGATAACAGTTGGGTCACGGTCGTCGGACTGCAGAAAGGGCACCAGCTTGGCGGCTCGGCGCTCGGCGAAAACTTCATCGGGCGCAGCATCACGAGTGCGGCCGGCAACATCCTTGCCGTGTTCGCGACGAAGGACGATGCCGAGAAGTGGGAGATGGACCGCTTCGAGCCGATGCGGTTGTCGACGAAGGCGTTGCGCCGGCGCGTAAAGGACGCCAATCGCAAGGGCAGCGCCAATACGAAACTGCGCAAGCGGTTCCCGGGCGGGATCATGAATCTCGTCAGCGCGACGCGTGCGGGGCGCCTGAAGTCGACCACCGTGCGCTATGTGCTGCTCGAGGAGGTCGACGAGTACGAACTCAACGTCGACGGGCAGGGCAACCCGATCGACCTCGCGAAGAATCGCACAAGCAACTTTGGACGACGCGCGAAGATCTTCGCGAACAGCACGCCGACGATCAAGCGGCGCTCGCAGATCGAGAAGCTATACGAGGCTGGCGATCAGCGCCGCTACTTCGTGTCGTGTCCCGAATGCGGCGTAGCGCAGTATTTCGAGTGGGCGAATTTCAAGCGCGTCGAGTCGGAGCCGGACACGATTCTTTGCTATTGCAAAGCGCCGGGTTGCGGCGTAGGCAGCCCGGAGCACGCGTGGAAATCGCAGTATCCGAACGCGTACTGGATGCCCACGGCGAAGGGCGACGGCCGTACGGCGAGTTTCCACCTAAGTGCGTTGTATGCGCCGCTGGGTTGGCGGCCGTGGCCGGAATTGATGTCCGATTACGAGGCGGGCGAGAACGACGTCGAGAAGCGTATTGCTTTCACGAACAATGCGCTTGCGGAATGCTGGGAGGACAAGAGCGCGGAAATGAAGTGGGAGACGATCAAGCGTCGAGCGGAGCCATACCGGCTGCGCACGATTCCGCTGGGCGTGCTCCTGCTGACGGCTGCTGTCGACACGCAGGGTGACCGTCTCGAAGTCGAGATCTCCGGCTGGGGGCGTGGCATGCGCAACTGGACGGTCGATCACATCGTGATACGGGGCGATCCGGCAACGCCAGAACCGTGGGCCGCCCTCGATCGCATCCTCGACACGCCGATCGAGAATAGCTTTGGCGTGCCGATGCGCATCGAGCTGTGTGCGGTCGACACCGGCGGTAACAGAACACAGGACGCCTACGACTACTGCCGCACTCGCGCGCATCGCGGCGTGTTCGGCGTCAAGGGTGCGTCGACGAAGCATCGCCCGATTGTCGGCAGGCCGTCCGATCAGGACGTGACGAAGAATGGCAAGACGATCAAGAACGGCGTCAAGGTGTGGCCAGTCGGCACGGACACGGCAAAGGATCGGATCTTCGGCACGCTTGCTGCCGATGAAGAGCGCGAGACCGTCGACCGGCGCATGCACTTTTCGGAGGATCTCGAAGACGAGTACTACGAGCAGCTATGCGCCGAGGCGTACAACCCTTCGAAAGATCGATGGGACAAACTGCGCAAGCGCAATGAAGCGCTTGACCTCAAGGTCTACAACTTCGCATGCGCGTATCACCCAAGACTGCGGCTCAACACGTATCAGGACGCTGACTGGACGGCGCTGGAGCTTGTCGTCCAGCCGCGTGTGCGCGATCTCTTTTCGCAGCCCGTAGACGCCCCTCAGGCGGCTTCTACCGACGTCGGACTGGCGCACCCCTCGCCGGGCGAGAGCGAGCCCGCTGCGGCGGCGGTGGACGTTGCTGAGGCAACCATCGAACAACCTACGGCGCGGCCGCAGAGGCCAGCGGCCGACGCATGGTTGCCGCGCCGGGACAACTGGCTAAGGCGATAGCTATGGCATTTACACAGCAGGATCTCAACGCCGTCGAGCGCGCAATCGCGAGCGGCACGCTCACGGTCGAATACAGCGGGAAAAAAGTAACTTTCCGGCAGGTGAGCGAGCTTCTCGCAGCGCGCGACACGATCAAAGCAGATCTGGCCACGCAGAATCCTACGGCGCGGCAACGATCGAGCATCGCGATCATGGAGCGCTTTTGATGAAACGGAATCTGCTCGACAGGCTGGTCGAGGCGATCTCGCCGGAGGCCGGTGCCCGCCGTATGCGAGCGCGCATGATGCTCGATGTGGCGCGTGGCTTCGACGGCGCGAAGCGGGGGCCGCGCGCGATCGGGTGGAAGGCAACAGGCACGAGTGCGAATGCCGAGCTGGGGCCAGCGCTCGCAACTTTGCGCAATCGCTCGCGGGACTTGATTCGTAACAATCCATACCTCTCGCACGCGCTCAACGTGAAGGTGGCGAACCTCGTCGGAACCGGCATCCGTGCGAAGTTCAAAGATAAGGCGCTGCAATCGTTGTGGAAGCAATGGGTGAAGGAATGCGATTCCGGCGGCCTGCTCGACTTCTACGGCATCCAGGCGCAGACCTATCGAGCGATGGATGAATCGGGCGAGTGTTTCATCCGCTTTCGCTCCCGGCTCCCTCAAGACGGACTGAGCGTGCCGTTGCAGTTGCAGGTCCTGGAGTCTGACTTTCTCGACAGCACAAAGACCGGCCCTGTTCCCGGCGGCTTTGTGATCCTCGGCGTGCAGTTCAACATGATTGGCCAGCGCACGGGTTACTGGTTCTTCGACCAGCACCCCGGCGAGATCGCGACGGTGCCGCGCAACATGGTTAGCAGCTTCGTGCCGGCCGCCGACGTCATCCACCTGTTCGACGCCATCAAGCGCCCCGGCTCTGTTCGGGGCTTGCCGGAGTTCGCCACGACGATCTGGAAAGCGCGCGATCTCGACGAGTATCAGGATGCGGAACTAATCCGCAAGAAGATCGAGGCGTGCTTTGCGGCTTTCGTCACCACGAGCGACGATGGGTATCAGGCGGGACGTCAGGTTGCGACGGGGGCGTCGAACGGTCCTCGCGTCGAATCGCTGTCGCCGGGGCTCGTGGAGTATCTCAGGCAGGGTGAGACAGTCAGCTTTGCTGCGCCTGCTGCGAGCGACGGCTACAAGGATCATGTTTCGATCGAGTTGCAGGCACTTGCGGCGGGCACCAACACGACGTACGAGCAGCTGACGGGCGACTATTCGCGCGTGAATTTCACAAGCGGGCGCATGGGCAAGATGGAATTCAAGCGGATCATGGAGCAGCGGCAGTGGCTTCTGGTGATTCCGATGCTTTGCGAGCGGGTTGCTGCCCGGTTCGCTTCGACGGCATATCTGGCAGGTCTCACCCCGAAGCCCGTCGCGGACGTGAGCTGGACGCCGGAGCGTATCGAGTTTATCGACCCGGTGCGCGAAGCCAACGGTTTGATCTCGCTCATTGAAGCGCACCTCAAGAGTCGCAGGCAGGGCATCCGGGAGCTTGGTGAGGATCCGGACGAAGTCGATAGCGAGATCGAGGCGGATCCGTTCAAGAAGGACGCCACGAATTTTAAGACGACTGTGAACTAGGGGTGACTCAGCCGCAACCGTCGTCATACCCGTGCCGGCCATAGGAGGTCGGCAACACAACCACACAAAACGCCCGCGCTTGCGGGCGTTTTTCATTGGAGCAAACGATGCCCCAAACAGCAAATTCGCCGGGTGGAGCCCAGCCGCGCGGCTCATCGATGCCGATCCTCGGTCGCGAGATGCCGGTCTCTTCGGTGAACGCCGATGCGCGCACCGTCGACGTGACCTGGACGACCGGCGCGCAGGTGCTGCGCTACGACTGGATGCGCGACCGCAACTACCTCGAGGAGTTGAGTACGCAGCCCGGCGCCGTGCGTATGCAGCGCCTCGAATCGGGCAGCGCTCCGCTTCTCAACAACCACAGCCGCTGGGCCGGGCTCGATGGTGTGCTCGGCGTTGTTTCGTCGGCCTCGCTCAACAGCGCATCGGGAACCGGCCAAGCAACTTTGCGCTTTTCAAAGCGCGACATCGCCGAGCCGTATTTCCAGGACGTGCAGGACGGCATCCTGCGCAACGTCTCGGTCGGCTATCGAACCTATCGGGTCGAAATGATCCCTCCCGGCCAGGAGGGCAACGATCAGTGGATTTACCGCGCGACGGATTGGGAGCCTTACGAGGTCTCGCTCGTCGCGATCCCGGCTGACGCGGGCTCGACCACGCGCGGCGACGATCCTGGCGGCCATCAGCGTTTCTTTCCCTGCGAATTCGTCGAGCGAGGCGCAGGCAATCAACCCAACGGGGCGAACGCCTCTCAGCAAAACGAAGGAGCAACTATGCCGACGACCCAAAATGAAAACAACCAAGCCCGCACCGCACCCACCGCGAATGCTTCGGTCACCCCGCCGGTACAGCCGGGAAATCCGCCGGCCGAAGGCGCCGAAGCCGCTCGTTCTCAAGCTCAGTCGGAGGAGCGCCAGCGCGTGCAGGAGATTCGCGTAGCAGTGCGCTCCAGCACGCTCGAGGATCCGCAGGTGCTGATCGATCGCTTCGTCGACAACGGCACCACGGTCGATGCGGTGCGCGCCGAACTGCTGCGTATGCTCGCTGAGCGCTCGAATGCGGCGCAAACGCGCTCGCAATCGGGCGTGCAAACCGTGACCGACGAGACCGAAGTGCGGCAGGAGGCGATGTCCAACGCCCTCATGCACCGCATCAACCCGCGCCATTCGCTTACCGATGCAGGCCGTCAGTATCGCGGCATGACGCTCGGCGAGTTCTGCCGCGTCGGTCTTGAAGCAGCGGGTGTCGATACGCGTGGCCTCGATCGCCGTCAGATCGCCGGTATTGCGCTCGGCATGGGCGAGCGCGGCTACAACACGACCTCGGATCTTCCGGTCGTGTTTGGCAACGTGATCAACCGCACGCTTCGCGAAGCGTACACGGCAGCGCCGCGCTCGTTCTCGCAATGGGCGCGTCAGGGCGTGCTGACCGACTTCCGCGCTGCGACGCGCGTGATGGTCGATGGTGCGCTGAAGCTCGAACAGGTCAACGAGGCCGGGGAGTACAAGTACGGCAAGCTGGTCGACGGCGGCGAGACGATCCAGCTTGGCACGTTCGGCAAGATCGTTTCGTTCACGCGCCAGATGATCATCAACGACGATCTCTCGGCGCTTGAGCGCGTGCCGCTGTATTTTGGGCGCGCGGCTGCGAACCTCGAGCTCGATATGGTCTATGGTGCACTGACCGGCAACACTCCGATGTCCGATGGCAAGGCACTGTTCCATGCGGCGCACAACAACATCGGGCAGGCGGCGGCCATCGGCATCGCGTCGCTGTCGGCCGGCCGCGCCGCGATGCGAGTGCAGAAGGCGCCGGGAGATGGTACGGCGCTGAATCTCGCGCCGAGCTACCTGCTGGTGCCGGCGGCGCTCGAAACGGTCGCGGGTCAGTACACGAGCAACCAGTACACGCCGAATCAGGCGACCGAGCAGAACCCGTTCTTCGGGACCCTCACGCCGATTGTCGAGGCGCGACTGGATGCTGTCAGCACGACCGGCTGGTATCTCGCTGCGGACCCGTCCATGATCGACACGGTCGAGTACTGCTATCTCGACGGTGAGCAGGGTCTTTACACCGAGCAGTCGCTCGACTTCGATGTCGACGGGTTGAAGGTGAAGGCTCGTCTCGACTTCGCGGCGAAGGCAATCGATTTCCGCGGGCTCTACAAGAACCCCGGCGCCGCGTAAGGCACGTTGCCGGGCGCATATGTGCGCCCGGCGTGATCCGCAGTTCAAGCGAACCATTTCCGACAGGAACCCCATATGAACAACTTCATTCAGCACGGCAAGACCCTGACGGCGACGCTCGCCGCCGCTGTCATTTCCGGCCAGCCCGTGACGCTCGGCAATTCGAAGCTGCCGGCGGTCGCAAGTGGCGCGTACGCAGCGAACACGTCTGGCGAATACGCGATCGTCGGTGTCTTCGAGCTGCCGGCGGATGCGGCGGCGGCCGGGGCCGTAGGTGATGCAGCCTACCTGACCGCCGCCGGCACGATTGCAACCGTCGCCGAGGGCAACACTGCTTATGGTGTGCTCGCGGCGCCTGTGGTCGCGAACAGCGCCACAGCGCGAGTGCGACTGCCCGGAGCCTGACGTGTTCGATCCCGGCATATTCTGGGACGCCTTTGCCGCTGTCGGGATGCTCAAGACGGCATACGTCGACGGCGTGCCCGGCAGCGTGCAGGTCGGATTCGTTGCGCCCGATCATCTCGAGCTGGGCAATCAGACAACGGCCGCTGAGTACCAGATTGAATATCAGGCTCACGACCTTTCCGATCTTGCTCGCGGCTCGTTGCTGTCGATCGATGATGTCCGGTATCGCGTACTGCGGCCCCCACGCCGACAGCACGATGGCTTCTTCATGGTTGCCGATCTGGGAGTTGCGAAATGACGACGCGACGCGAGTCGTATGTTGAATCGCTCATGCAGGCGCTATCGGGCGATGCGCAGTTGCAGGCGCTCGGCGTGCAGGTCGAGCGCTCAGTATTTGAGGCGGTGAGCAGCAGCGAGCCACGCGTGCTTGTGGTTCATCGTGGTCGCGACGTGCCGACGACGGACATCGGCGTCACGACGCGCGAGTGCATTTTCAATCTGACCGCAGTCGTGCGCGACGCCGCACCCGATCGTGCCGCTGACGACATCTTCGAACTCGCGCATCCGATCGTTCTGGCGTTCGATGCGCCGGGTTTGATGGGCGTCGTCGAAGGGCCGACTGAAGAGCCTAGCGTCGCCGATGCGGAGGGCGGCATCGGCGTCGTGACTATCCAGTATCTGTTTCAGTACCAGACGCCGACCGAGGCCCTGTAGCGCTGGCGTCGTATACATTTAGAGGGAACCTCGATGGCGAAATCCACAAAGAAAACAGTCATTCTCGCGAAGCTGCAGGATGCTATCGGCACGCCAGCCGTGCCGACCGGTGCAGACGATGCGATGCTGGTGACGAATCCGAGCCATACGCCGCTTGCGGCGACGATGGTCAGCCGCGACCTTATCCGCCCGTTTTATGGCAACAATCAGCAACTGACGGCAGGCGTCCACACGGAACTGAGTTTCGATGTCGAGATCGCTGGCTCAGGTGCCGCCGGCATGGCACCGGCATGGGGCCGACTGCTCGTCGCCTGCTATTTCGCCGAAACCATTACGGCTGGCTCAGACGTGAAATATGCGCCAGTGAGCCTCAAGCCGGACACGCCGCTCACGATCTACTATCACCTCGACGGTCTGTTGCATCAGCTGACGGACGCTTACGGGACGGTCTCATTCGACATCACCTCGGCGGGGATTCCGAAGATGTCGTTCAAGTTCATGGGGACCTACAACCCCGTGACTGATTCGCCGCTCCCGGCGGGTGTGGACTTCTCGAAGTTCCTCACTCCCAGGATCGCGAATACGGCGAATACCACGTGGTCGATGTTCGGCTACAGCGGGCCGCTCCAGTCGTTGTCTCTGGATATTGCGAATTCGCTCAACTGGTTCCAGATGATCGGCGACGAGGGCGCCGAGGTCGACGATCGGGCGCCGACCGGCAAGATCGTCATGGAGCTTTCCAAAGTCTCCGACAAAGACTGGTGGACTGCTGCGCGGGATGCGACGCTTGGCGCGCTGACGATTCAGCAGGGGCAGGCAGCGGGAAACATCGTTCTGCTCGAGGCGCCGCAAGCGCAGATCAGCAACCTCTCGTACTCCGATCAAAACAACAAAGCGCTGCTCAATGGGGATCTTGGAGTCAACCCGCTCAACGGCAACGATGAGCTGATCATCACCGTAAAGTAACTTTGCTTGTTCATCACGTACGGGCCGCCAAAGCGCGGCCCGTTTTCATTGGGGTTTAAATGGCCTACGTACTCAGCAAATCGCCCACGCTTACTGCCAAGGTAGAAGTCACGGAGCCCGGCAATGCGCCGGATGGTGCGGTTGAAAATTTCACGTTTGTTGCCGTGTTTCGGCGGCTTGACAGCGACGAGCTTGACGCACTGTTGAAGTCCAATAAGCCCATCCGAACGGTCTTGGCTGACCTGCTTACCGGATGGTCCGATTTGCGTGACGCGACAGGCCAGGAATTGCCCTTCACGACCGAATACCGCGATTCGCTGCTGAAAATTCCGCATGCAGTTGTCGGACTCTGGGGGGCTTTCCTCGAGGCGCATTCGGGAGCCGCAAGAAAAAACTGATTGGGGCGGCGCGTAAGTGGGCAGGGGTCGCGCCTGACGACGGCGGGATCGACGATGGCGTCGCCTCCGCGTTAGCTGCCTTCGGTGCGCGTCAGGTTGATGTCGATTCTGCGCGCGAGCGTGCCAGGGAATCTGATTTCGAGGTCTATCCGGATAACTGGGAGACCGTTCAGGTTTTCCTCGCGCTCGGGACGCAGTGGCGCGCAATTGCTGTATCGACGATGGCGTCCGCGCGCGTTCTGCAGACCGGTATCGATTACGGCGCGATTGACCCTGTATTTCGCCTGCTTGGCGTCGCCAGAAAGCGCCGCGCGGCTGTCTTCGAGAAGTTGCGCGTTATGGAGGAGGCCGCGCTCGACGTGATGCACTCGTCCTGAATATAGATGAACGCGCACGCGCTGTGCGTCATACGTGAGAGAGGCCATATGGCTGCATCAAGTGGTTCCCTGGGCCAACTGGTCGTTCAGATCACGATGGACCCGTCCGCTTATAACGCCGGGGCGCGCGATATCAAATCAACCGCTTCAAGCGTCGGCACTTCACTCAAGCAATCCGGCGAGACTGGTGCGGCCGGCATGGACAAGATCGGTATTCATACTGCCGCCGCGCGCCGGGAACTCCTCGTGATGGCGCACGAGACGTTGACCGGCAGCTTCAAGAATCTCATTGGCTCTTCGATGGTTCTCGCCGAGGAGATGGATGCAGTGGAGGTGGTCACCAGCGCAGCGGGCCTTTCCATCGTCGGCCTCATCGGAACGATTGCCGCGTTTGCAGTCGCTGCGGTAAAGGGACACGCGGAGACCGAAAAATTCAACAATTCGCTGATCCTCACCGGGAACTATGCGGGTGTCACGGCAAGCAGCTTTCAGGCGCTCACGCAGTCGATTGCGTCGAGTACGGGATCGAGCGTCGGAACCGCGCGCGAGGGCCTTCAGGCGCTCGTATCCTCGGGACAGATCACGGGGCAGGCGCTTCAGATTCTCGGCGCCGACGTAGTGCGAATGCATGATCTGACCGGCAAGAGCCTCGATGATATTGCCGAGGACTACGCAAAAATGCCCGAGGGCGTTGCGAAGTGGGCCGAGCAGCACAACACGAGCATGCACTTCATCACGACGGCGCAGTACGAATACATTCGCGCGCTCGAGGATGCGGGGGACAAGCAGGGTGCCATTCTCGCGGTTGCAAAGGCGCTCGATGCACAGATCAGTGGACAGTCTTTGCAAAACCTCGGGTATCTCGAAAAGGCGTGGCGAGGTGTGGGGGCCGCGATTGGTGGCGTCTGGGAGTGGATGAAATCGCTTGGCCGGGCCGAAACGGCGGCCGAGAAGATCGCAGCTGCCACTGCGGAGGTGCAGCGCCTGCAAAACGCGCTCAACTCGCCGACCGGCAAGATGAACAGCGATCTGCTTACGCCGCAACTGAACGCAGCGCGCGCGCAACTTGATGCACTGAACCGCGACGCGCTGAAAGAGCAGGACGCTGCCACAACGAAGTCGCAAAACGACATAGACCAGGCGGCCGGCATCAAGGCGTCAGACTTCCTGAAGAAACTGCAGGACGAGGAGCGCGGCATCCATCGGGTTGACGATGCGCTCTCGGAGTACCGAAAGAACGTCGCCGCCTATAACAAGGCAAACCCAAACAACCAGATCTCCACTGCGCAGCAGGCGACCGACGAAGCGTATCTGCGCAAGCACTATGCCGATCAAGGCGGCGTATCGGCTGCGAACAAGGCGCGCAAGGATGAACTGGCAGCGGCATTGCAGACGACGAAAAACGGCCTTGATCTCATCAACGCGGCATACAAGGCGTCGGACGATCAACTGCAGGCGCTGCACAAAGCAACTTTGATTTCCGACCAGGCGTATTACGAGGCCGAGATCTCGCTTGCCGACGATACTGCGCAGCAACAGATTGCTGCCTATCAGCAGCAGAAGAAAACGCTTCAGGATGCCTACTGGAGGGCGCCGTCCGAGGAGCGTATCAAGATCACCCAGCAAATCGGCGAAGTCGACACGTCGATCGCCAAGGTGACACAGGAAAACGCAGCAAAGGTCGCCGTGCTGATCACCCAGCAAACGGAGGCTCAGCGCCAATACAAGAAGTCGATCGACGACGCGCACAACGCGCTCCTCGCGCAAGCTGGCGTATCGGAGACGAAGGCGCTCGCGGATTTCGACGAGAAGTATCGCGGCGCGAGTTTGCAGGCGGTGAGCACGGGCGATCTGTCGGGCGCTGCGTTTCTCGATCAGGATCGGCAACTCACGGCACTCTCGGCTCGATATAACGACATCGTCGCGCAGGCAAAGGCCGCGCAAACGAAGATCGACCTGGATCAGCAAACGGGCCTGGCTGGTTTGTTCGACGGATTCAGTCAGTTGCGTGACAACTCCGAGGAAACGGTCCAGTCGTTGCAGACCCTGTATGACCAGGTGAACCGGCTTTCGTGGTCGACAAACGACGAGGGCGTGTTGCGCAGCCTCGATCAGTTGCGCGACAAGATCCGGCAGTCAATGGTCGACAGCCAAGGCTATCTTCAGGACTTCACGGATGCTGGGAGGAGTGCATTCACTGGCATGTTCTCCGACATCGTCACGGGGACAAAAACGCCTGCGCAGGCGGTTGCGTCGATGGTGTCGAGTATGCTGGCTTCGTTTGCGCAGATTTTTGCGAACAAGGCGTATAGCAGCCTCGCAAACAGCATTCTTGGATTCCTTTCGCCGAGCACGCTCACGGGCAGCGCCGGATATAGCTTCACCATGCCGGCCAGCATATCTGGGTCTGGGGCTTTGTTCGGTGTAGGCGCAGGGCTTGGCTTTGCGACCGGTGGTTCCGTATGGGGAGCTGGCTCCGGCACGAGCGACAGCATCAACGCGCGCCTCTCCAACGGGGAATTTGTGGTTAAGGAGAGCGTGGCATCGCGTCCGGGCATGCGTGGCTTTCTGACGGCCCTGAATGGAGGCGGTGCGATCAGCGGATCGAATCGCTTTGCTGATGGTGGGTCGGTCGAAGGGAATTCCACCTCGGCGTCATCGCCGCAGGTAGAGGTGAACATTCACAACGCTCCGGCCGGCACGCAGACGACTCAGTCGAAAACCGCGAGCGGTGGACTGCGCCTCGACGTGCTGCTGCCCGCGATCGATCAGCACATTGCCGCCGGCATTCAGTCGGGTCGCGGCACAACCGCAAAGGCGATGCAACGGCAATACGGTTTGAACCGTACCGTGGGAGGGACCAGCTAATGGCAGATATTGCAGTATGGCCTGACACGTTGCCGCAGCCGCGAGCGGATGGCTACGGAGTCCAGCCGAAGGCGGTTTATGCCGCCACAGACATGGATTCCGGGCGCAGTCGCACCAGGCGCCGTTTCACGCAAACCCCGAGCACCATCTCGGTGAAGTGGCGATTCACGTGGACGCAGTTTGCGGTTTTCGAGGCCTTTTTGAAGTACGAGATTAACCTCGGCGCCGCACCGTTTTCTGTCGGACTATTGAACGGCATGGGTGTCACTGCGGTGCACGCCCAATTCTTCGAAGATCCGCCTTATCAGTCGTCAATCAGCGATTCGCGCACGTGGTTTGACGTGACTGCCAATCTGAAGGTTAAGTCGATGCCGGTACTCGGCTACGACTATTACGTCGTGTTGCGCAAATACAGCGAGCAGGAAGTCTTCGGGGCCGGGGACCGTCTCCATCGGCTTATTCACTCGGACCTTACGGGTCCATTGAGGTGGTAAATGGCGACGCTCTCTCAAGCGCTCGCGGAGATTTACGCGAGCAATCCGCAGGACGACTATGTCCTCAATACGCTGGAAATTCGCCATCCTACATTCATCGACGATGCCGGCAATCCAGCGCCGATTCGCGTGGTGGCTGATCACGAGCCGATACGGGCGAAGCTCGAGGCGGACGCCCCTTTGAATGCTGGTGACTCTGTCCAGTTTGAAGCCATGGCGTTCAACTTCAAGTTGCCGTCGATGGAAGAGGGACAAGCGCCGCAACTCGATGTAACGCTCGATGGGGTTAGTCGCGAAGTGGTGTCCCGCCTTGAAAACGCGGTCGGGCAAACGGAGCAGATCGAAGTGACCTATCGGCGCTTTCGTGCCGCAGACCCGGCAGCAGGTCCCCAGGACGTGGAGCCGCTAACGCTGTATGCATCGAGCGCCAAAGCAACTTTGACGCAGGTGACGACGAGCGCAACGCTTACAGACATCCATAACAAGGCGTTTCCGTCGCGTATCTATACCACGACTGATTTTCCGGGGCTGAATCGATGACGTCCGATGAGGTCAACGCATACATCAATCGTCCATGGGTGGGCGGTGGACGCGGCCCCGACAGTTTCGATTGTTGGGGCCTTCTTGCATGGGTGCAGAGAGAGCACTTCGGTATTCATCTGCCCGAGCGTGTCACCGATCCTGCGGGGATGCGCGCGATCTACCACGATGAGCTGGAGTCTGGTCGTTGGCGCATCGTGTCGAGCCCGGTGCACGGCTGTGGCGTGCTGCTGCGTGCCGGTGATCGGCCGCATGTCGGTATTTATCTGCAAATCGATGGTGGCGGGGTGCTTCACGCCATGGAAGGGGTGGGTGTGATCTACACCTCGCGACATCAACTCAAGGTAATGGGGTATCCGCGTGCTACTTGGTACGAGTTCCTACCGCGCGACAGTCATTCACGCGCGTAACCCGCTTTGCTCCTCGCTTGCTCGACGGATCGTACACCTCGAGCGGCCAATGACGGTGCGGGATTGGCTCGCCGCAGCGTCCGTTGACGCTTCGTGGAGCACGGTCTGCGTGAATGGCGATTACTGGCTGCGCGGAGATTGGGACCGCGAAATTCCCCACGGAGCGCTTGTCCATGTCGAAGCCCGCGCCGGCCATGGTGGAGGCTCGAATCCGCTTGCAATCATCCTGCAAGTTGCCGTGCTTGCCGCTGCGGTGTTTGTGCCTGGGGCTGGCTGGGGTTTGGCGTTGACAGGATGGCAGGCCGCCGCCGCAGGAATGGCAATATCGATTGGCGGTTCGCTGCTAGTCAATGCAATCGTGCCGGCGGTAAGCGCGAGTTCAAGCGTGACTGGCACTACGACCAGTCCCACCTATTCGTTACAGTCGAGCGGTAACAGCGCGCGGTTGCTCGATTCGATGCCGGCTGCCTATGGTCGCATGAAGCTGACGCCGGATCTCGCCTCGCAGCCCTACACGGAGTATTCCGACAACGATCAGTACCTGTACGAGCTGTTTTGCATCACACAGGGCGAACTCGCGATCGAGTCCATCCTGATCGGCGATACGCCCATTGCGAATTTCAGCGAGATCGACTATGAGATTGTTGGGCCGAATCAGGCTGTCACGCTCTTTCCCGACAATGTCGTCACAAGCGCCGAGGTCGGGGGTATCGAGTTGCAGGCTCCGAATGACAGTGGTGATTGGGTTGGGCCGTTTACGGCGAATCCGGCGGGCACGAAGGCTAACTTCATCGGAATCGACCTCACGCTGCCGTCAGGGCTGTTCTACGCGAATGACAACGGTTCCCTCGGTTCTCTTGCGCTGACCTATGAGGTGCAGGCCCGGCAGATTGATGACGCCGGTAATGCAACGAGCGGCTGGATCGGACTCGATGCGCGCGAGCTGAAGATGGCAACGTCTCAGCCGCAGCAGATGAGCTATCGCTATCCGGTGACGGCCGCTCGTTACGAGGTGCGGGCACGCCGCACGACAAACCTTAATACGGATAGTCGCGCACAGAATCGGGTGCAGTGGGCAGGCATGCGTGCATACCTTCCGAGCGAACGTTATTACGGCGATTGCACCTTGTTAGCCCTTCGTGCACGCGCGACCAATAACCTGAATTCATCGACGGCGCACCAGGTCTATGTTATCGGCACGCGAAAGCTGCCTGTGTGGAACGGGACTTCGTGGAGCGATCCGCAGCCGACCCGATCGATCGCATGGGCATTCGCGGATGCGTGTCGAAACACGACCTACGGTGGGGGGCTCGCGGACAAGCGCGTTGATCTGGAGACGCTGCTCGAACTCGACGCCATCTGGTCGGCGCGTGGCGACCAGTTCAATGGAGTGTTCGACACCAAAGGGACTTTTTGGGATGCGCTCACGACGATCGCGGCAGCCGGGCGTGCGGTGCCGATGTATTTCGCGAGTGTGGTCAGCATCGTGCGCGACGAGCTGAAGACTGCGCGAACGATCGTATTTACCCCTGACAACAGTATCCCAAGTTCGTTCGCTGTGAGCTATGCGTTCTATGCGGCGGATACACCGGACCACGTTGTGATCCAGTACCTGGACGAACAAACGTGGGGATGGCAGGAGGTGGCATGTATTCCCACAGGGTCTCCTGCACTTGTTCCCAGCACGATCAAGATGGTCGGCGTTACCAACCGAACTCAGGCGTGGAGAGAGGGGATCTACAAAGCATATGCCAATCGCGATCAGCGCAAGCAGATCACGCTCTCGACCGAGTTGGAGGGCTTTATTCCGCGATTCGGCGATTTGGTCGGTATCTCTCATGACCTGCCGCAATGGGGGATTTCCGGCACGGTAGACGGGCAGGACGGCAGCATGGTGATGGTCGACCAGCAACTCGAGTGGACCGAGGGGGCGCAGCACTATGTCTATTTCATCTGGCCGGATGGTTCGCCTACGGGTGCGCTAAGGGTTTCGAAGCCGGATAGCGGGGACGATATGAGCATGGCGCTCGTCGACGCGCTGCCGGCCGGTTTTGTTTTCAGCGACGGCTTCTCGTATGAGGCGACACGCTTTTGCTTCGGGCCGGGCATCGATCGAGCCATGCTCGATGTCCGCGTGATTTCGATCGTTCCGGGCGACAACGGGCAGGTCGATCTCACGTTCGTCAACGCAGCCGACAGCCCCCACCTCGCGGAAACGCAGCAGTCACCGCCGGGACCAGTCTCGCCGTCGTCTCTGCCCGGCATCATTCATGCGCCGATCGTCACGGAGATTGCCGTCGACTGGAAGATCGTGCCCGGCAATGTGACGATCACAGCCGCCCCTGCGGCTGGCGCCGCGCTGTACGAATTCCAGTCAAGCGCGAACGGCGGTGTCTCGTGGGCAAAGCTCGGCGCCTCGACGGGCAATACGTTAAGCGTACCGATTGCGGTGGGTGACTGGATGTTTCGCGTGCGAGCGTACGGTGCGAGCGGCCTGGGAGGCCCGTACGCGACGTGGACAGGCTCGGTAACGGAATTTGTGTATCCGCCTGCAGCGCCTTCGCTCTCCCTGCGCGACCCCTTCACGGGCGACCAGTTGTCGATCGAAATCCAGCGTCTGCAGGACGTCGATTTTTACGACATCGATGTCATGGTCGGCGGCGCCGTGAAATACAGCGCTGAGATCACGGCGCAAAACTTCACCTGGACGCTTGAGCAGGCGCAGCAGTATGGCGCAGTCGCGGATACGTTCGATGTACGTGTCACAGCGGGCAACGTGGCGGGCATGGGTACGCCTGCAACGATCACCGTCAAGAGCACGCCGCCTGCTGTGCCGACAGTGACGGTTACGCCTGGCGTCGGAGGATTGGCGACGCTCTCCATGTCGAGTATTGGGGCAGTCAAGGCGACAGGCTTTGTAGTGCGGCAAGGTGGCGACACAGTGTTTGACGGGGCTGGCCCGACGTGCCAGGTGACTGCCGGCAATTCGTATGACGTGACGGCATACAACGCGTGGCATAGCGAGTCCGCGGCCCGTACGGTCGACGTCTCGGTAAGCGATGGCGAGTCGTCTGGGTCGGATAACTCCGGCCCCGGTGGCGGGACGTAACAAAGCAACTTTGCATGCGCGAGGCCGCCCGGATTATTTCCGGCGCGGCCTTTTTTCATGCCTGGAGAAAATCAGATATGGCACTTACACCAGTGCAGGAAATCGATCGGCTCGCCGTAGACTGTGAGCTGCTCCATGACATCGTTCACGGTCCCGCAACAGGGGCCGGCAGCACGGTGCAGACAGAGGGAGGTCAGGTTGTAACGGTCGCAAAGCTCCTGAATGACCAGAGCGACGAGATCGATGCGGCGGCGGGGGCTGTGCCGGTTGTGACTCAACTCGCCGCCAATGCGCAGGTGAGTGCAAACCAGGCGGCTACGCAAGCGGGTGTCGGCGCAGCAGCGAATCGCATTTATGCGTCGACGGCGGCAGGCATAGCGGCGACGACCGATCAGCAGTATTTCTACGTGCCGTCGACGAACGCGGCCGGCTCTTACGACGTATGGCAGAACCAGGCAGGGGCGGCTGTCAGTGCAGGCATTACGCTGCCAAGCCTTGTGGCAGTGCAGGCCCATTCGCAGGCGATCACGAACCTCAATGCACGCACGGCAACGTTGCGATTCGTCCCCCTGACGCAGTACTACGACGTCATCTGGGGTGCGTGCATCGACGGCGCGTACACGGTATGGCTCGATAGTGCGGGGACGTTTCACTCGACCCACACGCACGCGGAGTTCTCGCAGTTCGCCACCTTGCGCGAGTATGTGCCGAAGGTGATGCCGCTAACGCAGGGAAGCGCTCTTGATTACGGTGTGACGATCGACGGCACGCTGAAAATCTGGGTGGACTCAAGTGGTGTATTCCATTCGACGCACACGCATACGGAGTTCGGCCAGTTCGCGATGTTGCGGGATCTTGCGCCGAAAGTAGTCCCGCTCGCGAAGGGGCAAGACTACGCGTACGGGGTCGTGGTCGATGGCGCGTATCTGACGTGGATCGATAGCGTCGGCGTATTTCACTCTACACACACACATCCTGAGATAGCGCCGTTGCAGGCGGCCGTTGCGGGGATTCAGACTCAACTCGAGTCGGGAGCATTGGGAGGCAATGCCTCCGGCTATCTGGTCGAGCAGGTAGCGAAGGTGAACGGCGGCACGACAGAGCAGCAGATCATGGTGCTCGACGGGCAGTCGCAGTATCGGCAGCTGACGCTTGATGGATACAACTGGCGAGCACCGGTCGTTCACCACAATACGGCGGTGCGCTGCATCACCGACCATGAGTTCGTAGGGGGCAACGACGCGGTGACGATCCTGCCGACCGGTGAGATCGTGCCCGAGTCGGGCGTTGTAGCGCACACTGCGGTGTACGGTCAGTCGCTCGCGCTCGGCGCACGGGGCTTTGTGACTTACACGTGGGACGCGGTGAATCAGGTATTTACCGCCGCGACCGTGTTCTCGAATGTTCCCTCGCCGCACGGATGGTACTGCCTAGCGTTCGGCGACGGGACGGTCGGCAACCCGCGAACGGGCAACTATTTCACGAAGTTCGGCGTGCTGCAGGAAGCCTGGAGCGGCGTTGTGGGCGAGACGGTTTGCTCGGGCTTTGCGAATGCGCGCAACAACAGGCTTCTCTCAAAGTGGGGCTTCCGTCAGCGCATCCTCGCGACGTCGACGGGCCTGGGGGCAACGCCGTATTCGGGGCTGAAGAAAGGCACAGCGCCTTACGCGAGTCTGATCGCCTCGGTAACAGGCGGCAAGGCCACCGCGGCTGGTAAGGGCTGGAAGTACTACGTGCCGACGCTCTACATCATTCATGGTGAGAGCGAGACCGGGAACATTGCGGATACGACGTACGAAGGCTATCTGCAGGAGTGGATCTCGGATTTCTCGGCTGACATCATGCCGATCACGGGGCAGCGTCAACCACCGGTGATGATCCTTTCGCAGATGAACCGGCAGAAGGTAGCGAACGAAGGCGTGACGCTTGGCCAGCTGCTCGCGCACGACAACAGCGCCAACATCATCCTGATCGGCCCAAAGTACCAGCACCTGTATTACGACGACGCGCACATGCTCGCGGAGGGCTATGTCAAGCAGGGTGAGTACGGCGAGCGAACGTCGAGGCACTGGCTTGCGGGCCGCAAGTGGCAACCGCTCAAGCCAGTGTCGATCGTGGGCGCCGGTAGCACCGTGTCGATTCAGTTCAACAACACGCTCGTGAGCGGGGATACCGTCGCTGGTCCGGTCGGTGTGCTCGCATTCGATACGACCGTGGTGACGAACCCCGGCAACTACGGGTTCGAATATTCAGATGGAGCCGGCACCACTATCACGAACGTTGTGCTCGGCGGCGATGGCACGAGCGTCGTGCTCACCTTGTCAGCGAACTACGTGATAGGTGCGACCGTGCAGTACGCAATGCAAAGTGCGCTCAACCTGAACACGATGCCGAGCGGGCAAAACACCGGGTCACGTGGATGCCTGCGCGATACGGATACGCGTGACCAATCGCAGTACGACAACACGAATCTCTACAACTGGTGCGTTGCCTTCCGTAAGGCGCTTTCATAAGGGAAAAACATGAACCGTCGTCAAATAATTCAGATCGGCAACGCATTGCCGCCGGGCGTTACGGCCGAGCAATTCGCGCTCGCGCAACTGGCTTCCATCGTGGCATGGCCTGTGGTCGCCAAGTGGGGGGTAAGTGCGGCCGCGACCGGGTTTCAGGATCGCCTCGAGCGCGGTGCGGTGCGAATGGCAAATGGGCAGACGGCAGTGGCCGGCCGTTTCTTCGATACGTCAGACGGTACTGGCACCGGCTATTCCATCCAGGGTGTCCCGATGGCTCTCGTTCTGCCGACGTTCGATACGTCCGGTGACTTTACGGTTGGCGTTCGCTTCGCACCGGGTGCGCTCACGATCGCGGGCGGCACATGGGGTGGCTTTGCGCTTGGCAGCTACACGTCGGCAAACAACGCCTGGCGCCTAGAGAACGATGATTCGGGGCGTTTCCGCATGGGAGCACCGGGTGGCTTGCAGACGAACTATGCGGACTATGCGGGTCCTGTGGTAACGGCCAGTCAGATGATGTACGCGGTCCTGCGATTCTTCCGCGCATCCGGGAAGCTCAACATGCGTATCAACGGCGTATACGAACAGAATTTGCAGAACAATGCATTGGTCGCTGCGACGTTTGCCACCGAGCTCGCGTTCGGGCTTTACTGGGACTTCTCGACGTCGACGACGAAGTACCGACCGACCCAGCTGGTGAAGGCGGTAGCAGCCAATGCCGCGCTGACGGGAGACGATCTGACCGCGCTTGAGAATTACCTCAAATCGGCAACTGTTGAGTAAGGGAGGAATCCGAAATGAAAGTACGAGTCGACATCCTGTCGCTTTGCACGGGCGACGTCACCGCGAGTTCGCTGCGGGCATCCCTGCTGGATGCGAATGGCGTTTCCGTTGCGGCCGCCGACGCCACGGCCCCGTCCGCCGAGTTCGATGGCGTCGCAGCTGGTGCATACACCGCCCAAGTTGTGCGCCGCTCTGATACCGGCGACAACGTTGGTGAGGCGTTGAACTACGGCTTCGCGATAAGCGCCGATTCCATGAGCCAGACGTTTTACGGCGCCGGCATCAACGTCACGGTCATCCCGACGTAGCGGGGACGCCGCCACACAACAACAGGCCGCCTCCGGGCGGCTTTTATTTGTCCTGGAGGACTGGATGCAAGAGCCTGACAAGACTCTTTTGGAGTTGATCTTTGTGGGCGCATTGATAGGAGTCGCAAAGTTACTTGTGAGCAGTGAGCAATTGACCTTTCGAGTGGTCGCGGGCCGGGCGTTGCTGGGTTCCGCCACGTCGATGGTTGCTGGTGTCGCACTGCTTCAGATTCCGGATCTGCCGCCACTCGCGCTACTCGGCATCGGCAGCGCGCTTGGGATCGTCGGGTCGCAGTACATCGAAATTCTGCTCCGTCGCAAGACGAAAGCGATTCTTGGAAAGGAGTGACGATTTTGAGGCTGAAATTGATTGAGGACTGGCGCCAGAGTCACAAGCTCTCGTCGGTGCGTACGTCGGCGGCCCTGTCCATTGTCTTTGGTGCTGGTCCTGCACTGTTCGATGCGTGGAGGCAGATACCGGATGAACTGAAGGCTGCGCTCCCGCATGGCTGGGCGCGATGGGTTGCTGTTGCCGGCTTCCTTTTGGTACTTGGTTCGCGCGTAACGCGGGTGGAGAAGGCTGATGGCTAATGTGCAGAAGAAAACGCTGGTGGGGGTTGTGGGGGCTGCTACGGCAGCCCTTTTGCTTTCCACGGTGCCGAAACTAGAGGGCGAGGTGCTGCGCGGTTATCTCGATCCTGTAGGCATTCCGACGAAGTGCGTTGGGGATACGCATGACGTTGTCGTCGGCAAGGTCTACAGCGCGGCCGAGTGTCGCGAGTCGCTAGAGACGCAGCTCATCGTGCACGCCGAGCCGGTGCTGAAGTGTACGCCCGGCCTGAAGGGGCGAACGTATCAACTCGGGGCAGCGGTGAGCTTTGCCTACAACGTCGGCACAGGGGCCTACTGCGGTAGCACGACGGCGCGGCGTTTCAATGCAGGCGACTATCGCGGCGCGTGCAAGGCGATGAACGAGTCCGACTCGGGAAAGGCGCAGTGGGTGACATCGGGCGGTCGGGTCCTTCCCGGCCTGGTAAAACGCCGCGCGCTGGAGCGCGCGATCTGTGAGCGAGGCTTGTGATGTGGAAGATGCTTCTGCCGTATGCGCTCGTGGCTTTGCTGGCCGGAGGGGCCGGGTTCAGCTGCGAGCATTTGATCGCGCGCGGTGAACTCGCGAAAGTACAGGCCGCGCACTCGAAAGACAACGAGCAGCATGCCAACGATCTGTTGGCCATTTCGAAGGCGGCGCTCGATGCCGAAAATCGTGCGCTGGACGCGCACGCCCAGGCGGCCAGTGATGTGGCCGCGATCGATGTTCAATTGACAACGGAGCGACTGGCCCATGAAGCCGACAATGAAAAGAATCGCGCTGCTATTGCTGACGGCACTCGCCGGCTGCGCATCGCAGTGTCCAACTTCACTGCAGCCGGTACCGACGAAGCCGGTGCCGGCACCGGCACCGGCGGCGTGGGCCATGGTTCCAGTGGCTACGCCGAGCTATCACCAGCGTGGGGAGCGGCTCTTTTCGGAATCCTCGATGACGCCGACAGCGATGCCCGCGCAAAGGCCGATTACCTCCAGCAGTACGTCTGCGCACTCCAGCGACGCGGACTGATCGAGGGAGAGTGCTCGTAGGAGGAGCGACGCGACACCCAAAAAGAAGCCGCACCGTCTCGCGGACGGTGCGGCAAAAAGAGCCGGTGGGCACTATCCGAGGGCTCAGACCCACCAGCTGAGAGAACTGCGAAGCATACCCGACGGTTCGTGACAGCCAGTTGACCGCAGAGGGAGTTCAATGTCCTGTCCGAACCAGGCTGGTTGCTAAGCTGGGTGACGGGCGTCACTCCTTGCTGGCGTTCGGGGCGGCCTGGAGATTTTTCGCCGCCGCAATCGTTGGCCCCGGTGCAGGTGCGGAAGTGGCGGCGACCGGCTGTTGTGCGCTGTCCGTTTTCGCGGGCGGTTCGATGATGGTTGTTAGTCCCATGCTGACGGTAATCAGCGCTGGATAGTCGTAGGCTGCGCCAGTGCTCATATCGACGCCTGCGCCGATCAAGCCGCCAAAGAGGATGTTTCCGAATGCCATGCCCTTGGTGCTTGACTTCACGGTCGCGATACCGGGATCAACGCCATCCTTCTCGCACTTGATGGAAAGCTCGCCATACGCGCGATGGACGGTGACCGTACCTGGTGTCTTGACGAACCACGTTCCCTTGTCGTTTCCGAGCTTGCAAGCAGCGCCGGTGATTTCGTCGCTACCCTTAACCGTTTGTATCGAAACGACCTGGTTCGTGCCGTTGACGATTGAGGCGCAACCGGTCAGTGCGGCGGCGCATCCTAATACCCCAAGTAGTTTCATGTCCTAACGATCCCCTCTGGTTGTGCGTTCGTTACATTAGGTAACAATCGGGAGGGGATGGTAGCAATTAGCTCTTCGCTAGCGGAGCATGAAATGCGGGTAACACATCCGATGTCGGATATGCGGAAGCTTTTGTCGCGTTCGCGCTATGAATGTGCGGTGGGTGCGGCGCGGAGTAGGCATAAAAAATACCGCACCGTCTCCGCAGACGGTGCGGCAGCTAAATCGTGGGCCGAGGCCACCGCGCCCACGAGGACCGAGTTTCAGGCTAGCACGCCGTCAGGAAGATTCGCCCTCGGTAGCTGATGCTGACAAGTGTTTGTCCAGTTCGGACCAGGTGTTGTCTGGTCAGGCCGGGGCAGGTGGGCGGCATGCCCACAACGTGTGATCCAACAGATCCGAAAGACCAAGCAGTCTTTGAAGACAGGGCGACCGGGGGAATGTTGCAGCATTCGTCCCGGTCACCTTTCCACTGACGCATCCAGTGAATCAGCCAAGGCCCTGAAAACCCTCCGGAGGGCGGGCCGAATTCTAACAAATATCCAACAAAGGCAATCACTATGGCTCAACCCATCATCCCGTGGATCGGCGGTAAGCGCCGCCTTGCCGATCACCTTATCCCCAGGTTTCCCGCGCACGAATGCTATGTCGAAGTGTTCGCGGGCGGTGCGGCGCTGTACTTCATGCGGCCACCGGCACGTGTCGAGGTGATAAATGACGTGAATGGGGATCTTGTGAACCTCTACCGCGTTGTGCAGCATCACCTCGAGGAGTTTGTTCGGCAATTCAAGTGGGCGCTCTCAAGCCGGCAGGTGTTCGAGTGGCTCAAGCAAACGGCTCCGGAAACACTCACCGACATCCAGCGGGCCGCGCGCTTCTACTACCTTCAGCAAAATTGCTTTGGCGGTAAGGTCGAAGGGCAGACGTTCGGAACCGCAACTACTGCTCCACCGGGGCTCAACCTCCTGCGGCTTGAGGAGAACCTCTCTGCGGCTCACCTGAGGCTCGCAAGCACGTACATTGAGCATCTAGACTGGCGAGCGTGCATAGATCGCTATGACAGGCCGCATACGCTCTTCTATCTCGACCCGCCGTACTGGCAGACCGAGGGGTATGGCGTGCCGTTTCCATTCTGCGAATACGAGGCGATGGCCGCGCGACTCCAGGCGTTGAAGGGAAAAGCAATCGTGAGTTTGAATGATCACCCGGACATCCGGCGCGCATTCGACGGCTTCCATATCGAAACGGTCGATATTTGCTACAGGCAATGTCCCAGGCGTAGTTGAAGGTTGAAGGCGGCGGTTTCCCGTGGGAATCCAGGAGAATCGGGTTTCCACGACCACCCCCCCGGAAGGAAAACCGCCAAATGAAGCGTACCAAGAAGAAGCCCCATAGCGCCAGCGCGCCGTTGAACATCGTCACCAAGCAGAACGAAGACCGGCTGCGGACCTGCTTCGCCGAGAACAGTCAGCTCCTGCTGCCAATGCTCGATCTGCTCCAAAACACTCGTGCGAGCATCGACGAACTGATGCACGAGGCCGGCCGTGGCCTGGTCGAGCAGTTGCTGGTGATTTCCGCGACCGAGATCGCGGGCGAGAAACATCCGGGCCGCAAAGGCGGCGAGATTCGCTGGCACGGCTCGCAGCAAGGCCAGATCGTGATGGGCGAGCGCAAATTGAGCGTCAAGCGCCCGCGCCTGCGGCAGCGCGACGGCGGCGAAGTGCCGGTTCCGGCCTACGAGCAAATGAACGAGAATGCGCGGCTGGGCGAGCGCATGCACGAGATCATGGTGACGGGCGTCTCGACGCGCAACTATGGCAAAGTCCTGCCCGAGATGGCTGGCACCGTGGGCATCTCGAAAAGCAGCGTCTCGCGTGAGTTCGTCAAGGCCAGCGAAAAAGCGCTCGCCGAGCTCAAGGCACGGCGTCTCGACGACAAGGACTTTCTGGCGATCTACATCGACGGCATTATCGTTGACTCGCGGCACGTCATTGCCGCCATCGGCGTGGACAGCACTGGCGAAAAGCACCTCCTGGGCCTCACGAGCGGTTCCAGCGAGAACGCCCAGGTCGTCAAGGATCTGCTGCGCGGGCTGATCGAGCGTGGTCTGTCCACGGAGCATGAATACCTGTTCGTGATCGACGGCTCCAAGGCGCTGCGCTCGGCCATTGAGGAGTTCTTCGGCGAGCGTGCACACGTACAGCGCTGCCGCGTGCACAAGCAACGCAATGTCCTTGAACGTCTGCCGAAAGAGTGCGTTTCGCAAACCGCGGCGATCATGAAAGCGGCCTACAAGCTGCCGGCCAAGGAAGGCATGGCCAAGCTCAAGACGCACGCGGCGTGGCTCAAGACCGAACATCCGGATGCCTCGGCTGCGCTGCTTGAGGGCCTGGAGGAGACATTCACGGTGAACGAACTCGGGCTCACGCCTGCGCTCATGCGCGGCCTGTCGACGACCAACATCATCGAGAATCCGAACGGCGCGGTGCGCCGTGTTGCAGGCCGTGTGAAGCGCTATCGCGATGCCGACATGGTCTTGCGCTGGACCGCGGCAGGTTTCCTCGAAGCGGAGAAGCACTTCCGCAAGATCCTCGGCGTGAAGGAGCTTTGGGTGCTGGCCACTGCCTTGCAGCGTCCCAATGCGAAACCGACTGAAAAACCCGTTGACCACGAACCGAAGGCCGCCTAATCTATGCCGCACCCGCCGTCCCAACCTTCAACTGCCTTTGGGACATTGCCTTGCTACACAGTCGGCGGTGGAGGGCGTGAAGCAGCGCGCAAGGAGGTAATTATTTTCAGCTGGGATGATGCGGCTCAGCCGGCCGGGCTCTTTTAAAAAAAGGCCGCTGCGCATGGGGAGGGCAGCGGCCTGAGTAAAATCGGGGCGTCCATGTTCCATAACGTCTCGTGGGCGTGCTGCTCATCCGACGGTCCTAGTCCTCTCGATCGTAAAGGTCATAACCCCGCGCTCGGCGGTCTACCAGTTTGTCAACCACCGCTTGTTGCCGCGCGGTCGGCGGGTCAGTCAGACAGGGTTCTGCGTCGAGGTCGCGGGTGAAGCACTCCCAGATCGAGCTGGGCACGCCATGGCTGCCGGTCGGCCCCATGAATTGTCGCACCTGATTTGCCCGCGAGACTGTGGCGCGGAGGCGATGGATTTCCCAAAGCAGTTCACGCACTACCGACGTTGGGTTCTCGTCGTAAATTTCGGCGAGGCGCTGAGCGGTTAGCGGCGCGCGGTGAGGCATGGCGGCTCCTGCAAAATACTGTGTAAACGTACAGTATTTGACCTGTCCGGTCTAGCGCGGGAGGCGGGAGGAATTCAGCGCGAGTGCTACAGCAGAGTGCGACGCCTGCTTTCAACGTTTGTGGCTCGCGACCGGTGCTCAGGGCCCTGGTGTATTTCCGGTCGTGCCGCCTTGCGTTGCACTTGTTGCTTGGGGAAGGAGGGCCGCCGTCTGATTCGGCTGCGTCCCTTGGATGTTTTGCCGGCTGATGTATGTGACCGTGAAGTTCTTCACTTCCTCGAACTTGAGGCAGAAGAGCCCCACCGGTAGGCTAACGGGATCCTTTCCGACAGCACTTGTAATATCCCACACGGAACGGAGCGTATCCGTGAGAAATAACGTATCTAACTGTTTTGTTTCCTTGTCAAACGTATATTCGTTAAGTAAGCCCGTATATAGCACTGCCGTGCCAGAGACATCCACTAGAAAATCCACCAAGACCACCTGATTCTGCGCTGCTGGTCCGCTCGCTGAAAGAACGTAGTGCCAATGCGGTTTAAACCGGAGAGAAGGGAATTTCCGGTCGAGCTGCAGTCGATCTTGCAATCGGTAGAGACCGTAGCCGACAGCGAAGGATAGTACCGCCGCGAAGAGGAAGTACGCTGCCTCGCATCCCAGGCTATTCTCAATAATGTTCTGAGCCTTCTGGTATGCGGGGGCCTTCGTGTCGGACGACACGAGATCGAAAAAAGTTGAGGCTCCAATCTGCGCGTGCAAGCCGTTCGGGAGCACCGCAACCACCAAGGCGCCAATAAGATGAATGATTGCCGCCGCTGCGAGGGCCAGTCCGGCGTTGCTGCTTATCGAGCCGAAAACAAGGGGGACATCGTCGTCGCTGAAGATCCGGCCCGTCAGCCCGAGGATGAACAATGCACCAGGGAGGTAAAAAAGAATCAGCAGGAAGGCCTGGAACGCGATATTCACGGTCGCCTCCAGGCGTCAGATCAATGATTCTTCGATATTCCTGGGACCGTCACCTGCAATACGACCTTTTCGCCGGTCGCCGCGTCTCGGATGCTAACTTTCGTTTCCTGTCCAGCGTTTGCGCTAGCCTTCGCTTTGATGAGCTGGGTCCTGAATGCCCGCAGGGTTTCCGGATCGCTTAGCAACGCGGCGATTTTGGGGTCGAAAGGGGCTTTGGCCATGGTAAACCTCGTCTTTTGAAGGCCTAGCGGAGAGACTGCCAGCTAGGACGAGAATATATGGTTAAGGGCGCACAACACAAGAGCGTTTTGTGTGCCCGCCCTCGGAGATGCGTTTTCTGCCGGCGCATTTTACGAAGCCTGGCACGGACTTTACGCCCCCTGCAAAGCCGCGTAGGTCCGGTTCGACTTGTTGGTAGAGATATTTCCCGCGCGCCGACGGATCATGGCTGGGGCGCAAGAATCGATCGGAGCGAGCGATTGTATTTCTCAATCGACGTCACTTTCTAGCTGAATGACGTTTTCGGTTGCTACGATATTGCTACAGTCCGGAAGATGAGCTTTGATTTTTAACGGGTTTCTTTCTCATTCTTCCCCCTGAACTACAGGGAGCGCGAGGTCGAGCATGGCTCCGTTCGATCGCCATGTTTCCCAAGTGACCCGTCATGGCGCGGAGCGGCGTGCGAAGCAGTTCGGCCTTGCGGGTCCGAGCGATATCGCGGCGCAGGGCCAAGAGTATAGCAAACGCGTTCGGGCGCGAAAATGACGCCTCAGCGGCTTTGGCAGAGTCGTCGCAATCAGAACTCGACGACGGCGAATTCCGCCTTGCCCACGTCGCACAGCGGGCAGCGCCAGTTGTCGGGAATCTCCGCAAAGCGCGTGCCGGCGGCGATGCCTTCGTCGGGCAGGCCTTCTTCCTCGTTGTAGATCCAGCCGCAGATCAGGCAGACCCAGCTCTTGTACTCGATTACTTCGCTCACAGCGTGTCCTTCGTTTAGTCGATTCGATGCGCGGCCCGTCATGCGGCCCTTTATCTATAAGGCGGGCGGCGCGGGCGACCCGCGATGTTACCGGAAAACGGCTCGCGTGCCGCCGCGTTAAAGGGAAGCTAAACGCGGAGGCCCGGCCTGCGCGGCCCGACCTCCGCGGCCCGACCTCCGCGGCCCGACCTCCGCGGCCCGACCTCCGCGGCCCGGTACAATGCCCCCTTCAGGTCCACCGCACGCATCGCTTTCCATCCATGTCGCTTTACACCATCACAGGCGCGCAACTGGCGTTCGGCCACGTCGCGCTGCTCGACCATGCGGACTTTTCGCTCGAAGCCGGCGAGCGCGTCGGGCTGATCGGCCGCAACGGCGCGGGCAAGTCGTCGCTGCTCACGATCGTCGCCGACCTCGCCAGGCCCGACGACGGCCTCGTCACGCGCCAGCAGGAGCTTTCGACCGTCTACGTGCCGCAGGAGCCCGACTTCGACGCCGACGCCACGGTGTTCGACACCGTCGCCTCGGGACTTGCCGACGTGCGCGCGCTGCTCGACGAATACGACACGGTCGCGCACCAGCTCGCGGACACGCCCGAAGGTGCCGAACACGACGCGCTGCTCGCGCGCATGAACACGCTGCAATCGTCGCTCGATCACGCCGACGCATGGAGCTGGCGCACGCGCGTTTCCACGACGCTCGCGCAGATCGGCCTCGAAGGCGACGCCCGCGTGGGCGCGCTCTCGGGCGGCATGCAAAAGCGCGTGGCGCTTGCGCGCGCGCTCGTCGTGCAGCCCGATATCCTGCTGCTCGACGAACCGACCAACCACCTCGACTTCGACGGCATCCGCTGGCTGGAAGAACTGCTCGTGGCGCAGCGTTCGAGCCTGCTCTTCATCACCCACGACCGCGCGTTTCTCGACCGCGTGGCCACACGCATCGTCGAACTCGATCGCGGCAAGCTGCTCTCGTATCCGGGCAACTTCTCGCAGTATCAGGAGCGCAAGGCGCAGCAGCTCGAAGTCGAGCGCGTGGAGAACGAGAAGTTCGACAAGCTGCTCGCGCAGGAAGAAGTGTGGATCCGCAAGGGCGTGGAAGCGCGGCGCACGCGCAGCGTGGGGCGCATCGCGCGCCTCGTGCAGATGCGCAACGACCGCGCCGAGCGCCGCAACGTCCAGGGCAACGTGAAGCTCGACGTCGCGCAGGGCGAGAAGTCCGGCAAGATCGTCGCCGAACTCACGGACGTGACCAAGCGCTATGGCGGCCGCACGATCGTCGACAACTTCTCGTCGACGGTCATGCGCGGCGACAAGATCGGTTTCGTCGGTCCGAACGGCGCGGGCAAGACCACGCTGCTGAAGCTGATTCTCGGCGAGCTGAAGCCCGACGAAGGCACGGTGCGCGTGGGCACGAACCTGCAGGTCGCGTACTTCGACCAGATGCGCGCGCAGCTCGACATGGAAAAGAGCCTCGCCGATACCATCAGCCCCGGCAGCGACTGGGTCGAGATCAACGGCGCGAAGAAGCACGTGATGAGCTATCTCGGCGACTTCCTGTTCGCGCCCGAGCGGGCGCGTTCGCCCGTGAAGTCGCTTTCGGGCGGCGAGCGTAACCGCCTGCTGCTCGCGCGTCTGTTCGCGCGGCCCGCGAACGTGCTGGTGCTCGACGAACCGACCAACGACCTCGACATCCCGACGCTCGAACTGCTCGAAGAGTTGCTCACCGACTACGACGGCACCGTGCTGCTCGTCTCGCACGACCGCGCGTTCCTCGACAACGTGGTGACTTCGGTGATCGCGTCCGAGGGCGAAGGGCGCTGGCGCGAATACGTGGGCGGCTTCACGGACTGGCAGACGCAGAGTACGCGTGCGCAAGAGATTGCCGAGGCGCGCGCGCCGAAAGAAGCGGCGCCTGCGGCTGCCGCTCCCAAGGAGAGCGCGGCGGGCCGCAATGCGCAGCGCACTGTGAAGCTTTCGTTCAAGGAGCAGCGCGAGCTGGAGGAACTGCCCAAGCGCATCGAGGCGCTGGAGACGGAGCAGAAGACGATCGGCGCGAAGATCGAGGACGGGTCGATCTTCGCGAAGGACGCGGCCGAAGGCACGCGGCTCACCGAGCGCTATGCGGCGATCGACGAGGAGTTGCTCGTCGCGCTGGAGCGGTGGGAAGAGCTCGAGAGCAAGCGCAAGTGATGCGAGAGAAAGCGGCCTGATGAAGGCCGCTTTTTTTTAAGGCGGCCGGGCCGTACTCATCCGTTCAGCCAGCCAACCCCCAAGCAAATTGCCGTGCGAGCCCAAATCAGTACAATACCTCGCGAATTCGAACAACTGCGCGAACCACCGCGCCGCCGCGAGCGCACCTGCCACCGCGGCGCGCAGCCGGTTCACCCCGTTGTTTCGTATCGGTTTTTTTGAACGCTCAACGCGTTTTCCCCGCAGATGTCCACAGGACCTGTGGACAAGCGCGCGGACAACCCCCTGTGGATCACCATGTCAACGAAGAAGTCCAACGCTGGAAACACTGGCTATAGCGAAGCGTCGATCAAGGTGCTCAAGGGCCTCGAGCCCGTCCGGCAGCGGCCGGGCATGTATACGCGCACCGAGAATCCGCTGCACATCATCCAGGAAGTCATCGACAACGCCTCGGACGAAGCGCTCGGCGGCTACGGCCGTCGCATCACCGTGACGCTGCACGCCGACCATTCCGTCTCCGTCGAGGACGACGGCCGCGGCATTCCGTTCGGCCTGCACCCCGACGAGAAGGTGCCCGTCGTCGAGATCGTCTTCACCCGCCTGCACGCGGGCGGCAAGTTCGACAAGGCCGCCGGCGGCGCTTATACGTTCTCGGGCGGCCTGCACGGCGTGGGCGTTTCGGTCACCAATGCGCTTTCCACGCGCCTCGACGTGACCGTCTGGCGCGACGGCAAGGTCGCCGAAATCGGCTTCTCGGACGGCAACGTCACGAGGCAGCTCACCACGCGCAACGCCGCGCGCGACGACAAGAAGAGCGGCACGCGCGTGACCGCGTGGGCCGATCCGAAGTATTTCGACTCGCCCAATCTGCCGCTCGGCGAACTGCAGCGTCTGCTGCGCTCGAAGGCCGTGCTGCTGCCGGGCGTCGAGGTCGAACTCGTCATCGAGAAGACCGGCGAGCGCCAGAGCTGGAAGTATGAAGACGGCCTGCGCGGCTATCTGCTCGAAGGCATGGGCGGCGCCGACCTGCTGATCCCGCTGTTCGAAGGCGAGCGCTACGCCGACGCGCGCACCACCGACGACACCTTCGCCGAAGGCGAGGGCGCCGCCTGGGTCGTGGCGTGGAGCGAGGAAGGCTCGCTCACGCGCGAGTCGTACGTGAACCTGATCCCGACGCCCGCGGGCGGCACGCACGAAAGCGGCCTGCGCGACGGTCTGTTCCAGGCCGTAAAGAGCTTCGTCGAACTGCACAATCTTCAGCCGAAAGGCGTGAAGCTGCTGCCCGAAGACGTCTTTGCGCGCGTCTCGTTCGTGCTCTCGGCCAAGGTGCTCGACCCGCAGTTCCAGGGGCAGATCAAGGAGCGCCTGAACAGCCGCGACGCCGTCAAGCTCGTTTCGTCGTTCTCGCGTCCGGCATTGGAGCTGTGGCTCAACCAGCACGTCGAGCACGGCAAGAAGCTCGCCGATCTCGTCATCAAGCAGGCGCAGGCGCGCACGCGCGCGGGCCAGAAGGTCGAGAAGCGCAAGAGCTCGGGCGTGGCCGTGCTGCCTGGCAAGCTCACCGACTGCGAATCGACCGATATCGCGCGCAACGAACTCTTCCTCGTGGAGGGCGACTCGGCCGGCGGCTCTGCCAAGATGGGGCGCGACAAGGAGTACCAGGCCATCCTGCCGCTGCGCGGCAAGGTGCTCAACACGTGGGAGACCGAGCGCGACCGGCTCTTTGCGAACAACGAGGTGCACGACATTTCGGTGGCGATCGGCGTCGATCCGCACAGCCCCGACGAGACGGTCGATCTGTCGAATCTGCGCTACGGCAAGATCTGCATTCTGTCCGACGCCGACGTCGACGGCTCGCACATCCAGGTGCTGCTGCTCACGCTCTTCTTCAAGCATTTCCCGCAGCTCATCGAGCGTGGCCACGTGTGCGTGGCGCGCCCGCCGCTGTTCCGCGTCGATGCGCCCGCGCGCGGCAAGAAGCCCGCGCAGAAGCTCTATGCGCTCGACGAAGGCGAACTCGAGGCGATCCTCGACAAGCTGCGCAAGGACGGCGTGCGCGACACGCAATGGACCATCAGCCGCTTCAAGGGTCTGGGCGAAATGAGCGCCGAGCAGCTCTGGGACACGACGATGAACCCCGACACGCGGCGCCTCTCGCCCATCGCGCTTGGCGACCTCGACTACGAGTCCACGGTCGCGCGCATGACGATGCTCATGGGCAAGGGCGAAGCGGCCTCGCGCCGTTCGTGGCTCGAAGAGAAGGGCAACGAAGTCGAAGCGGATATCTGATACGAGCAGGCGCACACACGATTACGGACTGATTGAAACATGGACGATCTCTTTGCTGAAGTGACGGACGCCCCGAACGGCGACACGCTCACGCTCGGCCACTACGCGGAACGCGCCTACCTCGACTACGCGGTGAGCGTGGTAAAGGGCCGCGCGCTGCCCGATGTCTGCGACGGCCAGAAGCCGGTGCAGCGGCGCATTCTCTTCGCGATGAACGAAATGGGCCTGGGCGACAACGCCAAGCCCGTGAAGTCGGCGCGCGTGGTGGGCGACGTGCTCGGCAAGTACCACCCGCACGGCGACCAGTCGGCCTACGACGCGCTCGTGCGTCTCGCCCAGGACTTCTCGATGCGCTACCCGCTCATCGACGGCCAGGGCAATTTCGGCTCGCGCGACGGCGACGGCGCGGCGGCCATGCGCTACACCGAAGCGCGCCTGACGCCTATCGCCAAGCTGCTGCTCGACGAAATCGACATGGGCACCGTCGATTTCATGCCGAACTACGACGGCTCGTTCCAGGAGCCGAAGACGCTGCCCGCGCGTCTGCCCATGCTGCTGCTCAACGGCGCGTCGGGCATCGCGGTGGGTCTCGCCACCGAAATTCCGTCGCATAACCTGCGCGAAGTGGCGTCGGCGGCGGTGGCGATGATTCGCAACCCGAAGCTTTCGCATGCGGAGATCATGGAGAAACTGCCGGGGCCCGATTTCCCGGGCGGCGGCCAGATCATTTCGAGCGACGCGGAAATTGCGGCGGCATACGAGTCGGGCCGCGGCAGCCTCAAGGTGCGCGCGCGCTGGAAGATCGAGGACCTCGCGCGCGGCCAGTGGCAACTCGTGGTGACCGAGCTGCCGCCGAACACGTCGGGCCAGAAGGTGCTCGAAGAGATCGAGGAACTGACGAACCCGAAGCTCAAGCTCGGCAAGAAGACGCTCACGCCCGAGCAGTTGCAGAGCAAGCAGACCATGCTCGCGCTGCTCGACGCCGTGCGCGACGAGTCGGGCAAGGACGCGCCCGTGCGCCTCGTGTTCGAGCCGAAGACGAGCCGCATCGACCAGGCAGAGTTCGTGAATTCGCTGCTCGCGAACACGAGTCTCGAATCGAACGCGTCGCTGAATCTCGTGATGATCGGCGCCGATGGCCGTCCGCGCCAGAAGGGCATCAGCGAGATTCTCGGCGAGTGGATTGGCTTCCGCTTCGCTACGGTCACGCGCCGCACGCAGCATCGCCTGACGAAGGTCGACGACCGCATCCATATCCTCGAAGGGCGGATGATCGTCTTCCTCAATATCGACGAGGTGATCCGCATCATCCGCGAGTCGGACGAGCCCAAGAGCGCGCTGATGAGCGCATTCGGGCTTTCCGAGCGCCAGGCCGAGGACATTCTCGAAATCCGTCTGCGTCAGTTGGCGCGGCTCGAGAAGATCAAGATCGAGAAGGAACTCGCGGAACTGCGCGAAGAGAAGGCGAAGCTCGAAGAACTGCTCGCGAACGATGCGTCGATGAAGCGCCTCATCGTGAAGGAAATCGAATCCGACGCGAAGCAGTACGGCGACGATCGCCGCACGCTCATTCAGCAGGAAAAGCGGGCGAGCTTCGAAGCGCGCGTGGTGGACGAGCCGGTCACGGTGGTCGTCTCGCAGAAGGGCTGGGTGCGTGCGCTCAAGGGCCACGGGCTCGATACGCAAGGCTTCACGTTCAAGGCCGGCGATGGCCTCTACGCGGCGTTCCAGTGCCGCACGCCCGACACGCTCATCGCGTGGGGCAGCAACGGCCGCGTCTATTCGGTGTCGATTGCGAATCTGCCCGGCGGCCGCGGTGACGGCGTGCCGGTCACGTCGCTCATCGAACTCGAAGCGGGCACGCATCTGCTGCATTACTTCGCGGCGAACGCGGAACAGCCATTGCTGCTGGCGTCGAGCAACGGCTTCGGCTTCATCGCGAAGATCGGCGACATGGTGAGCCGCGTGAAGGCGGGCAAGGCGTTCATGACGATCGACGAGGGCTGCGTGCCGCTCGCGCCGATGCCGATGCTGCCCAATGCGCTGCAGGTGGCGTGTCTGTCGTCGAGCGGCCGTTTGCTGGTGTTCGGCCTCGACGAGATGAAGACGCTCTCGGGCGGCGGGCGTGGTGTCACGCTCATGCAGCTCGACGACAACGAGAAGCTCGTGCAGGCGCTGGCGATCAGCGCGGCGGGCGTCGTGCTCGTGGGCACGGGCCGCGGCGGCAAGGCGGCTGAGGACCTGATGGCGGGCGCGGTGCTGTCGCCCCAGATCGGCAAGCGCGCACGCAAGGGCCGCGCGCCTGACTCGAAGCTCAAGGTCGTGACGGGCATGCGTCCGGTGTTGCCGCAGTAAAACAGCGGGGCTCTGCATGGGGCGGGAGCGTTCTGCGTGGGACCGGAGTAAGCGCTAAAACGCTAACTCCGGCCGACACATATCCGGCGCGAATTGCGGCGCGGCATGGAATAATGCCGCGCAAAGGCATGGGACGGGAGTGCATTGCACTCACTCCCGTCATGCCGCCGATAATGACACGTTACGAGGGAAATCAAGCATGGGCCACGCGATCGCAGTCGCGCTCTTTCTGCATCTGCTGGGCGTCGCCGTCTGGGTGGGCGGCATGGTCTTCGCGCACTTCTGTCTGCGCCCGGCGCTCGAGGACCTCTCGCCCCAGCTGCGCCTGCCGCTCATCGAATCGGTGTTCGGCCGCTTCTTCAACTGGGTGGGCGTCTCGGTCATCGTGATCCTGCTGACCGGCGGCTTTCTGCTCATGCAATTCGGCGGCGAACATGCCACGTGGCAGCTGCATGCCATGGCGGGCCTGGGCGTGCTGATGATGCTGATCTTCGGCCACATCCGCTTCGCCGTGTTTCCGCGCATCCGCCGCGCCGTGCAGGCGCAGAAGTGGCCCGACGGCGCGCGCGCCGTGGGCACCGTGCGCCGGCTCGTCGTCATCAATCTCGTGCTCGGGATCGTGACGATCGGCGTTGCCGTGCTCGCGCGCGGGTTCTAATCGTTTCTCCTGCAACGTTCGCGGTCTGCGCTTGACGCACTACAGGCGCTCCGCGAGCGCATGACGCTGCATGCAGCGCTCCATCGCGTCGAAGAACGCTTCTTCGGCCGCATTGCGCTTGCGTTCGCGATGCCACAGCAAGTGGATATCGACGTCCACGAGCCCTTCCTCCGGCGGCAGCCGCCACAGGCGCTGCCGCGCCAGATCGTCCCGCACCGTATGCTCGGGCAGGCAGCCAATGCCGTAGCCCGCAAAGATTAGCCTCCGCACTTCGTCGAGACTCGGTGACGACGCCACGATCCGCCCCGTGAAGCCGCGCTGGTCGCGAAACACGGTGAGCGGCGACAGGCTGTCGCCAATCTGGTCGCTCGTGAAGGAGACGAAGTTCTCGGCGAGCAGGTCGTCCATCGTCAGCTGCGAGAGCCCGAAGAGCCGGTGATGCCGGCCGCAGAACATCGCGTAGCGCTGGCGCAGAAAGCAGCGCATGTCCAGCTTGTCAATGGGGGTGCGGCACAGGCTCAGGCCCGCGGTCGCTGTTTTCTGCAGCAGCGACGAGATGATGTCCGACGAGCGCATCACCTCGATCTGAAGATCGATGCGCGGGTAGGCCGTGTGGAATTCCGCGAGAAATTCGTCGTACACGCGCGACTCGATGCGGCTCACCGTGAGCAGGCGGATCGAGCCGGTGATGTCGGCGGTGCGCTCGTCGAGCCCGGTTTCGAGCTGGGAAATCGTGCCGTAGATGTCGCTTGCGATGCGATAGACCTCTTCGCCCGCCTCGGTCGGCACGAACTGCGCGCCGCGGCGCTCGATGAGCTTGCGGCCGAGCGCGTCTTCGAGGCGCTTGAGCGCCTGGCTCACGGCCGGCTGCGTGACGTACAGGCGCGCGGCGGCGCGGCTCAGGCTGCGTTCCTGCATGATCGCGAGGTAGGTGCGCAGCAGGTTCCAGTCGAGACGGTCGTTGAGAAAGCGGGTGGAGTCGGCGCGCATGGACGGTCTTCCGGCGCACGGATGCGCCAAGGGTATTAGTTAAATTTATGCAAAGAATAATAACGCGAAATTTGACTAATGATTTGTGGCTGGCGATAAAGCGTGCATGCAACACAAACGCATCCCAAACGCGCCTGAAGCCTGAAGGAGACCAACGCATGGCCAACCCACAACCCAGCACCCGGCAACCGGTGCGCGCCGCCGCCGCGGCGTTCATCGGCACGATGATCGAGTGGTACGACTTCTACATCTACGCCACGGCCGCCGCGCTCGTGTTCGGCGAGCTGTATTTCCCTTCTGAAGACCGCTTCGTGAGCACGATGGCGTCGTTCGCGACCTTCGCCGTCGGGTTCTTCGCGCGTCCGCTCGGCGGCCTGATCTTCGGCCATCTCGGCGACCGCATCGGCCGCAAGAAGGCGCTCATGACCACGCTGATGATGATGGGCGTCGCGACCGTTTGCGTCGGCCTGCTGCCGTCGTACGCGAGCGTGGGAATGCTCGCGCCGGTGCTGCTCGTGCTGCTGCGCGTGGTGCAGGGCATCGCCGTGGGCGGCGAGTGGGGCGGCGCGGTGCTGATGGCGGGCGAGCATGCGCCCGAAGGCCGCCGCACGTTCTTCGCCTCGTTCGCGCAACTGGGCTCGCCGGCCGGCCTGATTCTTTCGCTGCTCGCGTTCCGCTCGGTCACGTCGCTCGACAAGGCCGACTTTCTCTCGTGGGGCTGGCGTCTGCCGTTCCTCGTTTCGGCGGTGCTGCTCGTGGTCGGCATCATGATCCGGCTCGGCGTGAACGAGTCGCCCGAGTTCGAGAAGCTCAAGGACCAGCGCCGCACGCTCAAGCTGCCCGTCGCCGAAGTGTTCCGCTCGGCGTGGGGCCTCGTGCTGCTGTGCATCGGCGCGAATACCATCGGCATTGCGGGCGTGTACTTCACCAACACGTTCATGATCGCCTACACCACGCAGTACGTCGGCATCACGCGCTCGCTGATTCTCGACTGCCTGTTCGCGGTCGCGATCATCCAGTTCCTCGTGCAGCCGCTCGCCGCGTGGCTCGCCGAACGCATGGGCGGCGCGCGCTTCCTCAAGTGCGCGGCGCTCGCGGCGATGCTCTCGCCGTATCCGATGTTCGTGCTCGTGCAAACCGGCAAGGTCGTGCCGATGGTGATCGGCATCGCGATCGCCGTGGTCTGCATGGCGAGTTTCTATTCGGTGATCGCAGGCTTCGTTTCCGGCGTGTTCCCCACGCGCGTGCGCTACTCCGCGATTTCGCTCTCCTACCAGGTGTGCGGCGCGATCGCGGGCGGCCTCACGCCGCTCGTCGGCACGTGGCTCGCGCACCGCTATGTGGGGCAGTGGTGGCCGCTCGCCGTGTTCTATACGTGCCTCGCGGGCGTCTCGCTGCTGTGCATCGTCGCGCTCGACGCGCGCCGCCACCAGCATGCGCTTGACGAGGCGCCCGCCGAGGCGCTGAGCACGCGCTGATGTTGTTCAGGTGTTCGAATAGTTCGACTGAAATGGATGGACCGATGAAAGACCTTTTGCAGATCGACGGCCCGCGCCTGTGGGCGAGCCTCATGGAGATGGCGCGCATCGGCGCGACGGCGGGCGGCGGCGTGCGCCGCCTTGCGCTCACCGAAGAAGACCGGCGCGGGCGCGAGCTGTTCGCGCGCTGGTGCCGCGAGGCGGGCGTGACGGTGTGGACCGACGAAGTGGGCAACCTGTTCGCGCGCCGCGAAGGCGACGATGCGCAGGCGGCGCCGGTGCTGATGGGCAGCCACCTCGACACGCAGCCCGAAGGCGGCCGCTTCGACGGCGTCTACGGCGTGCTCGCGGCGCTCGAAGTCGTGCGCGCGCTCAACGACGCGGGCGCACGCACCGTGAAACCCATCGAGATTTGCTCGTGGACCAACGAGGAGGGCGCGCGCTTCACGCCGGCGATGCTGGGCTCGGCGGTGTTCGCGGGCGCGATGACGCTGGCGGACGCACTCGCGCGCACGGACGCCGACGGCGTGACGTTCGGCGCCGCGCTCGACGCCTGTGGCGCGCGCGGCACGCGTGCCGTGCAGGGCGTGGCCGTCGACGCGTACTTCGAAGCCCATATCGAGCAGGGCCCGATTCTGGAGGCGAACAAGACGACCATCGGCATCGTGACGGGCGGCCAGGCGATCCGCTGGTTCGACGTGAACGTAACGGGCGTGGCCGCGCACGCGGGCACGACGCCAATGCGCTACCGCAAGGATGCGTGGTTCGGCGCGGCGCAGATGTCGCTCGAGATCGAACGCACCATGGCGCGCTACGCACCGCTCGGTCTGGTGACGATCGGCCAGGCGCAGATCGCGAACGCGTCGCGCAACACGATCGCGGCGAACCTGACGTTCACCGTCGATCTGCGCCATCCCGACGATGCGCAACTCGACGCGATGGAGCGCGACTTGCGCAAGCTATGCGCGGACGTGGCCGCACAGCGCGGCCTCGGCGTGCAGATCGCGCATTGCTGGACGAGCCCCGCCACGCCGTTCGACGCGCAGTGCGTCGAGCTGGTCGCGCAGGCAACGGCGCGCTGCGGTTATCCGCACGAGCGTATCGTGAGCGGTGCGGGCCACGACGCGATCCACCTCGCGCGCTACTGCCCGACCGCGATGGTGTTCATTCCCTGCGTGGACGGCCTCTCGCACAACGAAGCCGAGGACGCCTTGCCGGAAGACGTCACCGCCGGCGCGAACGTGCTGCTCAATGCCGTCGCGGCGCGCGCAGGCGTGCGCCTGATTGTTGCCGCCGACGCGCAAAAGAAATAGAAGGAGAACTGAACATGAAGACCTGGTTTCACCCCGATCAGCTGCTGCACCATCCGCGCGCCTATTTCTCGCGCGGCCAGTTGCGTGAGGCGCAGGAAGTGCCGCAGCGCGCCGGGCATCTGGTTGCCGCGGCGCGCTCGCTCGGCTTCGACGTGCAGGCGCCCGCCGACTTCGGCACCGCGCCCATCGCCGCCGTGCACGAGATGAACTATCTGCGCTTTCTCGAGGAAGCGCACACCGAATGGAAGCGTGTGCCCGAAGATTGGGGCGAAGAGGTGATGTCGAACATCTACGTGCGCGAGCCGAATCCGCTGCGCGGCGTGCTCGCGCAGGCGGCGCGCTATCTCGCGGACGGCAGTTGCCCCATCGGTGCGAACACCTGGCGCGCGGCCTACTGGTCGGCGCAAAGCGCGCTGGCGGCCGCCGCGTGCGTGAACGAAGGCGCGCGCGAGTCGTACGCGCTCTCGCGTCCGCCCGGCCATCATGCGCGCGCGGACGCGGCAGGCGGTTTCTGCTATCTCAACAACGCGGCCATCGCGGCGCAGTCGCTGCGCAGCCGCTTCGCGCGCGTGGCGATCCTCGACACCGACATGCACCACGGCCAGGGCGTCCAGGAGATTTTCTACGGCCGCAGCGACGTGCTCTACATCTCGATCCACGGCGATCCGACCAACTTCTATCCCGTGGTGGCGGGCTACGAGGACGAGCGCGGCAACGGTGCGGGCGAGGGCTACAACGTCAATCTGCCGATGCCGCATGGCGCATCGGAAGCCGACTTCTTCGAGCGCGTGGAAGCGGCGCTGCGCGTGCTCAGGCGCTTCGAGCCGGACGCGCTCGTGCTGGCGCTCGGCTTCGACATCTACAAGGACGATCCGCAGTCGAAAGTCGCCGTAACGACCGAAGGTTTCGGCCGGCTCGGCACGGCGATCGGTGCGCTCGGTCTGCCTTCGGTGATCGTGCAGGAAGGCGGCTATCACCTCGACAGCCTCGAAGACAACGCGCGCGCGTTCTTCGGCGGTTTTACGTCAGCGCGCTGATCCGTGCGTGAACGCGCGCTTCAGGCCAGCAGCAGCCAAGCCCCGCACGCGAGTCCTACCGTCGCGTAGACCGCGTAGGCGGGGAGCTTGAGCTTGCCGAAGCACATCGCCGAGAAGACGGCCGTCAGCAGATAAGACAGGTGCAGCGGCACGTGCCGCGCGATGTGCCAGACGGCGATCGCGAGGAACGCGGTGGTCGCGGCGCGCAGCACGCGCATGGCGTGCTCGAAGCGCGGGTTCGCCTTCATGCGGTGAAGGTGCCGCCGCGCGAGCACGACGAGGCAGCCCGACGGCACGAACAGCGCGAGCGTGGCGACGAGCGCGCCCACCCAGCCATCGACGAGATAGCCGAAGAAGGGCACCACGTTCAGGAGCGGCCCCGGCGAAAGCGGCGAGAGCGTGAACGCCAGCGTGAAGTCGTCGTTGGTGATGCCGACCGCGGGCGTGACGAACAGCGTTTTCAACACGGGCAGCGCCGAAAAGCCGCCGCCGAACAGCGTCATGCCCGCACCCGCGAGACGCGGCCAGAGCAGCGCAGAGTCGAGCGCATGCGGCAGCGGCAGCGCGAACACGACGATCAATGCGGCCAGCGCGGCGAGCAACTGCACGTCGCGCCGCGTCACGCGCAACTCGAGTCGCTGCGAACGCACCGGGCTCGCGAGCCAGCCCGCGGCAAACGCAACGAGCAGAATCGCCACGTAGGCCGCGCCGCTCGCCGCGAGCGCGAGAGCGGCGCAGGCCGCGAGCGCCACGCCCCATTCGAGCGGGCCGCGCACGAGCGCACGCGTTTGCCGATACCAGGTCACGCCGATCAGCATCGCGAGCACCACGCTGAAATGGTCGAGCAGCGTGCGCGAGGCGACCGCATGCACGAGCGGCGTGCGGTAGAAAATGGCGAACAGCGTCATCAGCGCGAAGAAGGGCAGCACGCTCGCCACGCCCGCGACCCAGGCGCCCGCGCGTCCGCGCAGCGCATGGCCGAGTTGCACCGCGACGTTGCAGCCCACCGGCCCCGGCACCATCCAGGCGAGTGCGACCAGATCCGAGAACGCGGTTTGCGTGAGACGCGCTTCGCGCTCGACGTAGTGCTGCTCGAGTTGCGCCATGAGCGCGAGGCCGCCCCATGAGACCGCGGAGACGGTCAGCACGACGCGAAAGAGCGTGAGAAGCGGTTCGTGGTGGTCGCGGATTGGCGCCGCGATCGCTTCGTCGGTGCGGGTTTGCATGGCTGCATCATGCGTGCGAAAGTCCGTGCGGGTCTGTGCGCGAAGGCACGCGGTTCGCGCAACTCACTGGAAAACGCGTGGCTAATGCGCAACTCGCGCGATAGCGAGGCGTCAGCGCGATTGCGGCGCGTCGCTCAGGCGCTCGTTGCGGCGATCTTCGCGTGCGGCTTGCGTGCCCGCCGGCTGCGTCGTGCTGCACACGCCGAAGCGCTCGATCAGCGCGGCCACGCCTTCCACGGGCACCGGGCGCGAGAACAGGAAGCCCTGCGCCTCGATCGGGCCGAGCGCGGAGAGCCACGCGATCTGCTCTTCGGTTTCGGTGCCCTCGACGACTACCGTGAGCCCGAGCGAGCGCGCGAGATTGACGATCGCCGAGACCATCACGCACACGCTGCGGTCGGCAGGGATGGCCTGCACGAACGAGCGGTCGACCTTGAGCGTGTCGACGGCGAAGCGGTTCAGGTAGGACAGCGACGAATAACCGGTGCCGAAGTCGTCGAGCGCGACGCGCACGCCAAGGCGCTTGAGCGCGAAGATCTTCTCCGATACCAGCTCCGGGTACTCCATCATCGCGGTTTCGGTGATCTCGAGTTCGAGCCGGTGCGCGGCAATGCCGGTTTCCTCGATGGCGCGCGCCACGGTCTCGTACAGGTCGCCGCGCCAGAACTGCACCGCCGAGATGTTGATGGCGAGCGTGAGCGACTCGTAGCCCTGCTGCTGCCACTGCGCGAGCTGCGCGCACGCGGTGCGGATCACGAAGTCGCCTACCGGCACGATGAGGCCCGTGGATTCGGCCACGGGAATGAATTCGCCCGCGGGAATCAGCCCGTATTGCGGATGGTTCCAGCGCACGAGCGCCTCGAAGCCCGTGATGCAGCGCCGGCGCAGATCGATCTTCGGCTGATAGGCGAGAAAGAGCTGGTCCTCGGCGAGCGCCACGCGCAACTGCTGCTCCCACTTCATCAGGTGGTCGGCGCGGTGGGCGAGCTGCGGCGAGTAGAAGCGAAAGCAGTTGCGTCCGGCCTCCTTCGCGGCGTACATCGCGAGATCGGCCTTCTTGAGCAGATCGATTTCGCTTTCGTGCGCGACCGCGAAGAGCGCGATGCCCGTGCTCGCGTGCAGTACGAAGGCGCTGCCGCGCACGTCGAACGGATGCGTGAACGCGGCGTTGGTGGCTTCGGCGAGCGCGATGGCGCGTTTTTCGATGTCGTCGCCCTTCACGATCACGACGAACTCGTCGCCGCCGATGCGCGCGAGCGTGCCCGCGCCGCCCACGGCGTCGGCGAGGCGCGCGGCGCTCATCTGCAACACGATGTCGCCGGCGTTGTGGCCGAGCGTGTCGTTGACCGTCTTGAAGTTGTCGAGGTCGATGAAGAGGATGGCGAGCCGCCCGAGGTTGCCCGGCTGCGAGACTTCATGGCGCAGACGCTGCAGCGTCGCGTAGCGGTTGGGCAGGCCCGTGAGGAGGTCGTACTGCACGAGCTGCGACATCTCGCGCTCGCGCCCGAGCAGCTTGCCGATCAGTCCCGTGGCGACGGCGAAGAACGAGAGCATGGCGAGCGAGATGAACGTCGCCATCATCAGGTAGACGTCGCGCGTGTGGTTGTAGTCGGCGAATTCCTCGGCCTGCGAGAGACCGACCAGCACGGCGAGCGGATAGCCATCGATATGGCGGTACGAGACGATGCGCGTGACGTGATCGATCGGGTCGGCGTAGGTGCCCGACACATGCTCGGAAATGGGATACACGCCGCTCGCGGAGAACGTGCCGTTCGCGCGCTCGGCGCTGCCCGTGCGGCGCGCGAGCACGGCGCCGCTGTCCGAGATCACGGCGATCACGCCGTCGCGGCCGATCGCGGCGTTGTTGTAGAAGTCGCTCGTGAAGTAGCTCGGGTCCTCAGAAACCACGACGACGCCCGCGAACGAGCCGTCCGGATGATTGAGGCGGCGCGTCATCTGCAGGGTCCAGTGGCCGGACACGCGGCCGAGCACCGGCTTGCTGATATAGAGCTGGTCGTCGTTCTCGTGCTCGTGCACCTTGAAGTGCTCGCGGTCCGAGAGGTCGATGGGCTTGGGATTCGGGTCGGCCGTGTTGGCGACGAGCGTGCCGTGCTCGTCGATGATCGACACCTGCACGAGCGAGTCGCTCTGCACCACACCCTTCTCGACCGTGCTGCCGAGATCGAAGCGGCCCGGCGACTTTTCGAACTCGTACTTCACGAAGCGCGTGATCTGGTCGACCTGGTGGATCGCCTTGACGGTGTGCTGTTCGAGCGCCGCCGAGAGGATCGCCGCCGAGGCCGTGGCCTCGCGCATGGTCGCTTCCTTCTCGACCGACAGACGCGTGAAGATGACCGCCCACAGCAGCACGAGCACCAGCACGCCGAGCAGCGGAATGGCGAGCAGCGCGCGCGGACGCGTGTAGGCCGGGCCAGGCGCGTTGCGCAGGCTCGAATCGCGCGAGAACGGACCCCGCGTGGTGCTCATCGCGGCCGCCGTAGGCGCGGGAGCTCACACCGCGGATGCGGCGGCCGGAACGGCAAGGATGCGCTCGGTTGAGTCGGCGGCATGAATAGCGGATGGCTGGGGGAATACGTGCATTGCGCGCGCGCAATGCACGCCGGACGCGTCGTGCGTCCGATATTTCGATATTACTGGTTGGGGAATGATTAAGGAAGCTGTGGTCCCCCGGGTATACGCGAGGGTCGCCTCAACGCGCGTGCAATGCCCATGTGCGGTGCATAGCTGCGAGGCGGTGCATCGTGGTCGATGCACCTTGCATGAAGCGGCGGTGCTGCTGCGGGCGCTTAGCCGAGCCGGCAGGTCCCGTCGACGACTGTCACCGAGTGGCCGCCAATCCAGATCTTTTTCGCCGCATCGTCATAGTCGACGCGCACGCGCCCGTCGCGGCCGAGCGCCGTGCCTTGACGCACCGTATAGCGTGTGCCCGGACGCCGGTTCTGCTGTTCGAGCAGCATGGCGATGGCGGCGTTCGCGCTGCCGGTGACGGGGTCTTCGCCCTTGCCGAGCCCGGTCATGAGGCAGCGCACTTCGAAGGTTGCGGGACCATCGGCCTCGTGCGGGCCGTAGGCGGCCACGCCATGTGTACCCACGCTCGCGGCAACGGCTTCGATCGCTTCGTAGTCGACGTCGAGCGCGAGCACCGCTTGCGCCGACGCGAGGCGCACGACGAGCCAGGGCGCGCCGTTGTCGACGCCGCAGGGCGCCGCTGAGAAGTCGATGGCTTCCGAGCGCAGCGCCGTGCGCAATGCGTCGAACTGTGCGGCGGCGAGCGGCGTCACGCGCGCGGGCGGCGCGGCGAAGGCCCATGCGCCGTTCTCCGCGGCGGCCAGATCGATGAGACCCGCGCCGCATTCCTGCACGAGGCGGCCGGGCGTCTTCGGCGCGCGGCCGCTTTCGAGAAACGCGTGCGCCGTGCCGAGCGTCGGATGGCCCGCGAACGGCAGTTCGCCCTTGGTCGTGAAGATGCGCACGCGATAGTCGGCGCGCGCGTCGGCGGGGGCGAGCAGGAAGCTGGTTTCCGAAAGATTGGTCCAGCGCGCGATGGCCTGCATCTCGTCGCCGCTCAAGCCGTCGGCGTCGAACACCACGGCGAGCGGGTTGCCCTTGAAGGGTACCGACGTGAAGACGTCGACCTGTTTGAAGCGGACGCTGGGCTGGGTCATGGCGGGACGATCGTGGAAGGGGGAGAGCGGCGCAAGCGGCGCGCCAGGTTGCGCGAACGCACAACAGAAAATGCGGGGCCGCGCGCGGACCTCGATGCCGGTCCGCGCACGTTACCAAAGGTCGCCGATGCGGCTTACTCGACTTCGGCGATCAGCTCGATCTCGACGCATGCGCCAAGCGGAATCTGCGCGACGCCGAAGGCCGAGCGCGCGTGCTTGCCCTTCTCGCCGAACACGTCGGCGATCAGCTCCGAAGCGCCGTTCGTGACGACGTGCTGCTCGGTGAAGGTGAGCGTCGAATTCACGAGGCTCATCAGCTTGACCACGCGCTTGACCTTGTTGAGGTCGCCCGTGTGGGCGTGCAGCGTGGCGAGCAGGTCGATCGCGATCGAGCGCGCGGCGGCCTTGCCTTCTTCGGTCGTGAGCGACTCGCCCAGCTTGCCGGCCCACACCTTGCCGTCCTTCTTGGCAATGTGACCCGACAGGTACACCGTGTTGCCGCTCTGGGCGCTCATCACGTAGGCCGCGGCGGGCGCGCCTGCCTGGGGCAGGGTGATGCCGAGCTGTTCGAGACGGTCGTAAATGTTGATGTCAGCCATGGTCAGGATTCCTCGTTCGGGTGTTGAGTCGGAAAAAGCCTGGCGTGACGCCAGGCATTCGCCGGGCTTGTGTCAGGCGTGCGCGCGGATCAGGGCCGCGAGCTTCGCGACGCCTTCTTCGATCTTCGCGGGCGGCACCGTGACGAACGACAGGCGCAGCTTGTTGTGTTGCGGCTCGTCGGCGAAGAACGGCGCGCCGGGCACGAAGGCCACGTTCTGCGCGACGGCTTCGGCCAGCAGCTTCATGCTGTCGATGTTCGAGGGCAGCGTCACCCAGATGAACATGCCGCCTTCGGGGCGGTTCCAGCTCACGCCTTCGGGCATGTTGCGCTTGAGCGAGTCGAGCATCGCCTCGCACTGGTCGCGATAGAGCGCGCGCACCTTCGGGATGTGCGTGTCGAGGAAGCCGTCCTTCACCACCTCGTAGACGATGCGCTGCGTGAAGCTCGGCGTGTGCAGGTCGGTGGCCTGCTTGGCCTGCACGAGCTTGAAGTGCAGGTCTTCGGGCGCAATGATGTAGCCCACGCGCAGGCCCGGGGCCAGGATCTTCGAGAACGAGCCCAGATGCACGACATGCTCGGGCGCGAGCGAGTGCACCGTCGGCAGCGGCTCGCCCGCGTAGAGCAGCGCGCCGTAGGGGTCGTCTTCGATCACGGGGAAGGGCGAGTGCTTCGCGAATTCCGCGAGCGCCTGGCGGCGCTCGAGCGGCAGGCGGCGGCCCGTGGGGTTCTGGAAGTTCGGGATCGCGTAGAGCAGGCGCGCGCCGGCCGTGAGCTCGGGCGTCAGGCCTTCGGGCACGAGGCCCTTCTCGTCGGTCGGGACCTGGACGTACTTCGGCTCGTAAAGCGAGAACGATTGCAGCGCGCCGAGGTAGGTGGGCGTTTCGACGAGCACCGGGCTATTGGGGCAGACCAGCACCTTGCCGATCAGGTCGAGCGCCTGCTGCGAACCCGTGGTGATGAGCACCTGCGAGGGACGCACTGTCACGCCGCCCACCGAGTGGCGCGCGGCAATCCATTCGCGCAGCGGCATATAGCCTTCGGTCGCGCTGTACTGGAGGGCGCCCGAGGGGTCGTCGCGCAGGATGCGGTCGGCCGCGGCGCGCATTTCCTCGGCCGGGAAGCTGGCCGGCGCGGGCAGGCCGCCCGCGAACGAAATGACTTCGGGACGCTCGGTGACCTTCAGGATTTCGCGAATCGCCGAGCTGGTCAGCTTGATTGCACGCTCGGACAGTTGCCACGCGGGCGCGGCCTTGAGATCGCTCTGGTCCATGGGGTCTCCTTGTTGGGGTGAGGCGAGTGACGGATTCAGTGGCGGCATGGGGCGCGATCGCGTGCCGCCAAAAACCTTGAATTATGACGCGAAACCGGCTCATGCGCGTGCTGGCGCGGGGGCCGTGCGGATCGCCGCGCGGCGGCCCAGCACGACCGTGGCGATCACCGCGGCGGCGTAGAGCCATGCCGAGGGCGCGACCTGCTCGCCGAAAAAGAGCGCCGAGAACGCCATCGTGAAGAAAATCTGCAGCAGCTGCACCTGGCCCACGCGTGCCGTGCCGCCCATGGCGAGCCCCGCGTACCACGCGAAAAAGCCGATGAACTGCGAAAACAGCGTGACGTAGCCGAAGGCGAGCCAGGTCTTGAGTGCGACGGGGCCCGGATGCGCCACGTGATGGGCCCACGCGAGCCAGCCCACCGGCAACACGAGGAACGGCGCCGAGAGCACGAGCGCCCAGCAGATCACCTGCCAGCCGCCGAGCTGGCGCGCAAGGCGCGCGCCTTCGGCGTAGCCGAGCGCACCGATGCCCACCGCGATGAGCATCCACGCGTCGCCCGCGTGCAGCGAGCCGCCGCCCGCCTGGAGCGCGAACGCGACCACGAGCGCGCTGCCGATCAGCGCGCTGGCCCAGAACGCCTTCGAGGGCCGCTCGTGCGAGAGCCACGCGGCGTAGATCGCCACGGCGAGCGGCTGCAGGCCGTTGACGATGGCGCCGTGCGAGGCCGGCACGGTCTTCATCGCAAAGGCGGAAAACACCGGAAACGCGACGATCACGCCAAGCGACACCACGGCGAGGCTCTTGACCTGCGGCCAGGTGGGCCATGTCTCGCGGCGGATGGCGAGCAGCAGCGCGGCGGGCACGGCGGCGGCGAGCGCGCGGCCGAGGCCGTTCAGAAGCGGGTGGAATTCGGCGACGACGATGCGCGTCATCGGCAGCGTCAGGCTGAAGATCATGACGCCGACGAGGCCGAGCAGCATGCCTTGGGTTTCGCGTGCTTTCATGCGGGACTTTGCGCTCGACGGATCAGCGTGCCGGCGCGCCGAGCGTGCGCGGACCGGACGGGGTTTCGAACTGCGCGACGAGCGCGGGCGAGAGGGCTTCCTCCACGGCGATCAGGTGCGCCGCGCCGAGCCACTGAAGCTGCTCGCGCGCCGCTTGCGCCGCGCGGTGAAAGCCGGTGAGCGAGGTGAGCGCGATGCCGGTGTCGGCCAGCACCAGCGACGGATGATGCGCCGTGTCCCACTGGATCAGCGAGGGCAGAATGCCGTCGCCCGCGCCTTGCCAGGCCGGGAAGGCGCCGTCCTCCGGCACCGTGAGCTGCCACGAGAAGTCGCCGCGCGTCATCGGCACGAGCGCGGGAATGCGCTGGGGATACTGCTCGCGCCAGCGCGCGAGGCTCTTCGGCGGATCGACGCGTGCCACCCAATGCGAGAGGTACGGCCCCTGTTCGAGGCGTGCCTCTACGGCCGGGTCATCGAGCGCGAACAGGCGCGCGCGGGCGTTCGCGTCGCTGCTTGTTCCACTCTTCGCCGCCGGATCGACCGCGATGACCTCCAGATACGCGCCACCCCACAGCCCGAGCAGACGGTTGTGCGTGCGCATGAGCGGGTGAGCGCCGCCGCCCGAGGGCGCGACGCCGAGCGCGTCGCTCACGTACTGCACGCCTTCTTCCAGCGTGCGCGCGGCAACGACGAGATGATCGAGGCGAAGCGGCGAGGCGTTCATGGGCGGGCGATCGGAGCCAGAAGTTTCCAGGGGCCGGAACGAGGAGGGCAGGGGTGCGCGCCTGAACAGTGTGCCGACGCCGCAACCGCATCCTTACCGGTACGCATGCGATCAAATGTACCGGTATGGCTGCAGACAGTAACGGTACAATCGGCCCGATAGTGCTCTGTACAGTTCGAGTTCAGGGAGTCCTCATGTCCTCCGTACCGCTAGACCAGATTCCCGCCCCGCACGACGCGGCTACGCTCACGCTCGTCGACCAGCTCGTGCAGTGGGGCCGCCGCCGCATCGAGGAGCGCGTGTTCCGCCCCGGCATGCGCATGCCGTCCATTCGCAAGCTCGCGCTCGACAAGGGCGTGTCGCGCTTCACCGTGGTCGAGGCGTACGAGCGTCTGGTCGCGCAGGGCTACCTCGACTCGCGGCGCGGCTCCGGCTTTTACGTGCGCGAGCGCCTGGCACTCGTGACGGGCGGCGAACGCCAGCCGGTGGCCGCGGGCGTCCCGGCGCGCGCCGACGCGGTTGCCGCCCCCGCGCCGCCCACCATCGACGTGGTCTGGCTGCTGCGCAACATGCTTCACACGTCCACGCGGCCGGAAAAAGGGCCGGGTCTGGGCTATCTGCCCGCGCGCTGGCTGGACGGCGAGCTGCTGACCGGCGCGATGCGCTCGCTTGGCCGCCAGAGCGGTACGCAGCTGCTCGGCTTCGGCTCGCCGCAAGGCTTCCTGCCGCTGCGCCAGCAGCTCCAGACGCGCATGGCGGAACTCGAGATCGGCGCGACGCCCGAGCAGATCGTGCTCGTGTCGGGCATCACCCAGGCGATCGACCTGCTCGCGCGCATCTACGTGCAGCCCGGCGACACGGTGATCGTGGGCGACCCCGCGTGGTTCCAGATGTTCGGGCGCTTCGCCTCGCAGGGCGCGCGGCTCGTCGGCATGCCGTACACGCCCGAAGGTCCGGACCTCGACGCGCTCGAAGCGCTGGTCGAGACCTGGCGGCCGAAAATGCTCGTCATCAATTCGGTGCTGCAAAATCCCACGGGCACCTCGCTGACCGCCGCACAGGCGTTCCGCATTCTGCGGCTTGCCGAACAGTACGACTTCATCGTCGTCGAAGACGATATCTACGGCGACCTCTGCCCGGCGGGCTACCCGGCCACGCGCCTCGCGAGTCTCGACCAGCTTCGCCGCGTGATCTACCTCGGCAGCTTTTCGAAGACGCTCGCGCCGAACCTGCGCGTGGGTTATATCGCGAGTGCGCTCGACGTGACCCAGGCGGTGGCGGACCAGAAAATGCTCGTCGGCATGACGAGTCCGGAGCTCAACGAGCGCGTGCTCTACCGCGTGCTCACGGAGGGCCACTACCGGCGTCACGTGGAGCGCCTGCGCGGGAGGCTCGATGGCGTGCGCGACAAGGCCGCGCGCATGCTGGAGCGCGCCGGCTTGCGCCTCTTCGCGGCGCCGGGCGCCGGCATGTTCCTGTGGGCCGACGCAGGCGTCGACGCGGACGCGCTCACCGCGGCGGGCCACGAAGCGGGCTTTCTGCTCACGCCGGGGAGCCTGTTCTCGCCGCACCAGTCGCCCACCACGTGGATGCGCTTCAACATCGCCAACTGCGGCGACCCGGCGCTGCCCGCGTTCCTCGCCGACTACCTCGAGGGCGTGGCCCGGCGCGGCGGCGGCGCGCAAACGTGAATTCGCGGTCGGCGGCTCTTGAAACCGGCGCCGTCTGTCCCCAACTGGGCGGGCGGCGCGCCGCGATGCGAATTGCCTCGAACTCGCGGCCACAAATTTGTCAGACTAGAACTGCAACGAAAGAGGACTCTCGACCATGGCACAAGAAACCATGAGCTTCCAGGCAGAAGTGAAACAACTTCTGCACCTCATGATCCATTCGCTGTACAGCAACAAGGAAATCTTCCTGCGCGAGCTGATCTCGAACGCATCGGACGCGGCGGACAAGCTGCGCTTCGAGGCAATCGCCAACAGCGCTCTCTATGAGAACGATCCGAACCTGCGCATCCGCGTGGGCTTCGACAAGGAAGCGCGCACCATCACGATCGACGACAACGGCATCGGCATGAGCCACGACGAAGCCGTGTCGCACCTCGGTACGATCGCGCGCTCGGGCACGAAGGAATTCTTCGGCAAGCTCTCGGGCGACCAGCAGAAGGACGCGGCGCTGATCGGCCAGTTCGGCGTGGGCTTCTATTCGGGCTTCATCGTCGCGGACAAGATCACCGTGGAAAGCCGCCGCGCGGGCCTGACGGCCGCCGAAGGCGTGCGCTGGACGAGCGCGGGCGAGGGCGAGTTCGCCGTCGAGACGATCGAGCGCGCGCAGCGCGGCACGACGATCACGCTGCATCTGCGCGAAGGCGAGGACGAGCTGCTTTCCGCATGGAAGATCAAGTCGATCATCCAGAAGTATTCGGATCACGTCGGTCTGCCCATCGAGATGAAGAAGGAAGAATGGGACGCCGAAAAGAGCGAGATGGTCACGAAGGACGAGTACGAGACCATCAACCAGGCGAGCGCGCTGTGGACGCGTTCGAAGAGCGAGATCAGCGACGAACAGTATCAGCAGTTCTATCAGCACCTCGCGCACGACCATCAGAATCCGCTCGCGTGGACGCATAACCGCGTGGAAGGCCGCAGCGAATATACGCAACTCCTTTACGTGCCGTCGCATGCGCCGTTCGACCTGTGGAACCGCGATCACAAGAGCGGTCTGAAGCTCTACGTGAAGCGCGTGTTCATCATGGACGACGCCGAGCAGCTGCTGCCGAACTATCTGCGCTTCGTGAAGGGCGTGGTCGATTCGAGCGATCTGCCGCTCAACGTCTCGCGCGAAATCCTTCAGGAAAGCCGCGACGTCAAGGCGATTCGCGACGGCGTGACCAAGCGCGTGCTGTCGATGCTCGAAGAGATGGCCAACGCTGTGACGGACGCCGAAGCAAGCGAAGAGGACAAGGCGAAGTACGCCACGTTCTGGGCCGAATTCGGCCAGGTGCTCAAGGAAGGCATCGGCGAGGATCACGCCAACCGCGAGCGCGTGGCGAAGCTCGCGCGCTTCGCGTCCACGCACAACGACACGAACGAGCAGACCGTCACGCTCGCCGACTACGTTGCACGCATGAAGCCCGAGCAGACGAAGATCTACTACGTCACCGCCGACACGTGGCAAGGCGCGACCCACAGCCCGCACCTCGAAGTGTTCCGCAAGAAGGGCGTGGAAGTGCTGCTCCTCACGGACCGCGTGGACGAGTGGATGCTGTCGTTCCTCAACGAGTTCGACGGCAAGCCGCTCGCGAGCGTGGCGCGCGGCGACCTCGACCTGGGCGCGCTCAACGACGAGGAAAAGCAGCAGCAGGAGAAGGTGAGCGAAGAACTCAAGCCGCTCGTCGAGCACATGAAGGAAGCGCTCAAGGACAAGGCCAAGGACGTGCGCCTCACGTTCCGCCTGACCGATTCGCCCTCGTGCCTCGTGGCCGACGAAGGCGACATGAGCGGTTACCTGCAGCGCATGCTGAAGGCGGCGGGACAACAGGCGCCGCAGATGCAGCCGATCCTCGAAGTGAACCCGGAGCATCCGCTTGTGAAGGCGCTGCGCACCGATAGCGCGGACTTCGGCGACTGGTGCAATCTCCTGTTCGATCAGGCGTTGCTGGCGGAAGGCGGCGCGCTGGAAGATCCGGCCAGCTTCGTCAAGCGTACGAACGCATTGCTGATTGCCCGCGCCGGTTAACGCGCGCGGTTTTGCATGAGCGAAACCCCTTGCGGCTAAGCGCTGCAAGGGGTTTTTCTTTTGCGCGCCGCGCTCGCAGCGAACTGAAATCCTCGCAGCCTATAATGCGCGCCATGCCTCTTCGATTCGATGCCGCTAACGCGCACTGGCGCGTTACGCCCTTGCCCGCCTTGAGCGCCGACCAGAAGGACTGGCTCACGCGCGGCGGTTCGCTCACGGCGCATTTGCGCACGCTCGGCCGCGTCGTGGTGCGGGTCACGCGCGAAACCGTCGACCTGCCCTGGCCCGATGAGTGCGCCGCACTTGGACTCGCGCCGCGCGAGCGCGCGTGGGTGCGCGAGATCGTGCTCGAAGTCGATGGCGTGCCGTTCGTCGCCGCGCACAGCGTGACGCCGCTCGCCGCGAGTCAAGGCGTGTGGCAGGCTATGCGCCGCTTGCGCACGCGGCCGCTCGCGGAGCTGCTCTATAGCGACAGCGGTGTGGCGCGCTCCGCGCTCGTGAGCCGGCGCGTGAGCGCGCGGCATCCGCTCTACCCACTCGCGGCGCGCGAGCTCATGCTCGAGCCGAAGCACACGCCGCATGCGTTCGTCGCGCGCCGCTCGGTATTCGAGCGCGCAGGCGCGCCGCTGCTCGTGACCGAATGCATGCTGCCCGCGCTGTGGTCGCGCCTTGCAAGCGGGCCTTTGGCGCAAGAAACCGGCGTGCATCTCGGACGCGAACGCGGCCCGCTCGATCACACCGCCTCGCGCGCGCATCACGCGCCGCGTTGAACGTGCCGCATCCGTTGCCATGACCTTCAAGCGCTGCTTCGATCCCGTCGTCGATGCACGCACGCGTGTGCTCATCCTCGGCAGTCTGCCTGGCGAGGCGTCGCTCGCGCATCAGCAGTATTACGCGCACAAGCAGAACAAGTTCTGGCATTTGATCGGCGATGTGATTGGCGAAGCGCTGCCGGGCATGAACTACGAAGCGCGACTGCAAGCGCTGCTCGAGCATCGCGTGGGGCTGTGGGACGTCATTGCGCAAGCGAAACGCGAAGGCAGTCTCGATAGCCGCATTCGCGACCACGCGGCGAACGATCTCGTGGCACTGATCGCCACGTTGCCCAATCTGGCGTGTATTGCGTTCAACGGCGGGACGGCTGCGAAGATCGGCACGCAGGCGCTGGCGGTGAGCCGCGTATCGCTCGATCTCGTCAAGCTACCGTCGAGCAGCCCGGCGTATGCGGCCGTGCCTTATGCGGGAAAGTTGCGCGAGTGGGAGAAGCTGCGCAAGTGGGTTGCGCCGTGACCGCTGCGCCTGTCAATACACGGCAAAAGTGCGCGGCCGGATAGTCGCTCCAGCCGCGCCGTCGAAGCGTTACTTCTGCAATTCGGGCGCCGTCGCGAGCGCAGACTGCAACCTGGTCACCGCATCGGCCGTTGCAAGCTGGCCAGCCAGGCTGAAGTTGCGCTTGAACTCACTAAACTCCGCGTGGCCGGTTCCCGTCACGTCCGTTGTGGTCACGGTCTGGCCGCTCGGGTCCGTGACGGTGCAGGCAAGCGTGACCGAGAAATCCGTGGGCGGCCAGGTGAGAAGGCTAGGGGACGACGACGTCGTCTTGATCGTCGGCGTGATCACGTAGTCGAGATGCTTGGCCTGAATCGTTGCCGCATCCGGTGCGCTTTTGAGCTTGGTCACGTTCTTGAACACGTGACCGAGTCCAACGTACATCGGCAGTTCGAGGTCGTGGTACGGGTGATAGCTCACCTTGTCGCCGCCGCCGCCGGGCGTGATCACTTCCTTCGACAACTCGTCGTCCGTAATCACGAGACCCACGGACTTGTCGAGCGGTTGCGTCGAGAGCGTCGGAATCTTGCTTGCGTCGCCGGTCAGCGAAATTTCGTGCGCACAGCCTGAAAGTGCGGCGACCACGCTTGCCGCTGCGATCATTCGAATCATTGTCATGGTGTTCGTTCCCCGGTGTAGGCTGGTTGAGTTATTGGATTGCCTGAATGAAGGCAGGGTCGGCGTAGAGTTCGCCGAGCAACTTCTGCACGGCGAGCGGATATTCTTCGCGCGCCTTCGGTACTGCGATCATGGCCGCGAACGCCGAATCCCATTGCGTGTGCGCGGATTTCACCTGGTCATAACGCACGCTGCCCGATCGCATCACGATGAAGCGTGCCGACAGTCGTGCAGCGCCGGTTGCAACGCCGACGTCGATGTCGTTTTCCAGTAGCGTCGCCTTGATCTCGACATCGCTTTCCGGAGAAAGCTTGCCGGCCATCTGCAATTCCTTCGTCATTGCATCGGCAAGATAGGCGCCGAATGAATTGCCGACCGGCGACTTCAAGCTATTTGCACGCAAGGGAACCGGATACGGATTTTTTGCGTCTGCCTGGGAATCGAATGCGCCGACTTTCGCGTGCGCAGCGGTCACGTTCTTGAGCGACTGGATATTGTCGACGTCGGGAGAGTACGGCGGAGCGACCACAGCACATGCGGTCAGAAACAGGAGCGGCGCGATCACGCCGATGGTTCGCACGGTGTTGAACATATTTGTTTTACCTTGTGATTGCGGAACTCTGCTGCCTCGGAGACTTTCGGTCTTGTGCGCCGGATCAGTTTTGGTCTCCTGGAGGAATATCGGCGGTGAATTGCGAATCTTGAGTCTGCGAGACTGCGCACCGATGCGCCTACGAGTGCTGGTGCACACAAACCTAAGCGCGCTGCAAACTCGCCGCGCTAGCATGGTTCCGCAGCACGCTGCGGCGCGCGCTGATCCCGTCGGGACACGGGACCATAACGAACAAGAAACGTCTGCCCCTGATCATTTTGCCCATGACGCACATGCCAGGCGCCTGCCCAGGCGACAGTCACTGACTCGCGCAGCGCGTGGGCCAGGCGCTCGAAGTGCCTGCCAAATCCGGCTCGAAGCGCCGCGAATGCTATGCTCTCGGTCGCCTGAGCAAATGCACCTGCATTTGCGTCCTCACAGCAAGCGATTTTCTACATGACGACTCTCATCAAGCGCGCCTCCGCCGAGGCCCGCGCATTCAAGCAAACCGCCAACGCGACGCAATCGGGCGAGACCGCGAGCAAGACCGCAAAGGTCACGAAGCGCCCGCGCCGCGCCGCGGCCGCTGCCGACGCCGACGAACTCGACAACGCCCCGGTCATCGAAGCGCCGCGCAAGCCGCGTTTCGCGCCGGTCACGTTCTCGGAAGAGAACGGTGTGCGCTATCTGCACTTCGGCACGGAGTGGGTGCAGGGCGCGATGCGTCTGGCAAAGCCGCTGCACATCGAACTGGAATACGCGCAGCAGATGATGGCCTGGCTGCTGTTCCTCGCCACGCCCGAGCGCATCGTGCAACTGGGTCTGGGCGCCGCCGCGCTCACCAAGTTCGCGCACCGCTATCTGCGTCCCGCGAAGGTCGAGGCGATCGAGCTGAATCCGGCGGTCGTGGTGGCCGCGCGCACGATGTTCGACCTGCCGTACGACGACGCGCGCCTCACCGTGCGCGAACTCGACGCGTGGGACTTCGTGCAGGATCGCGCCAATCACGGCACTATCGGCGCGCTGCAGATCGACGTGTACGACGCGACCGCGCGCGGCCCGGTGCTCGACAGCGTGGCGTTCTACCGCGCCGTGCGCGCCTGCCTGACCGATGCCGGCGTCGCGACCATCAACCTGTTCGGCGACCACCCGAGCTTCGTGCGCAACATGAAGCGCCTGAACGAAGCCTTCGAAGGCCGCGTGATCGCGCTGCCCGAAGTGCACGAAGGCAATCGCGTCGCGCTCGCGTTCTCGGGCCCGGCGCTCGAGGTCTCCTTCGATGCGCTCGAAAAGCGCGCGCGCCTGCTCGAAAGCAAGCTCGGCCTGCCGGCGCACCAGTGGGTCAAGGCGCTGCGCGAATCGAGCGGCCAGCACGGCGCAACGTTCTCGATCTGATCCGCGCGAACGGCAGCAATGCCGTTGCGGCACGGAAAACCGGCTTCAGGGGCATCCCTGGGCCGGTTTTTTTTCGCCTGCTCGCCTGCATAGCGCATTTCCGGGCAATTATCACGACGCGGCGCAAGCCGTTGGCTCTTGACAACGTCCTCGGAATTGGGGTCCGCCCTGCTTGACCGTGCGGCGTGGCCTCGATACTCTTTTCAGCGCTTTCGGGGACCTTGCGGATTATCCGTCCGTGAGGCCATCGGCCGCCTCACGCCGGGCGGCGGACCGCAGACAAAGCAAGGCCGCATAACTACATAAGCAACGAGGAGACGTCATGGCTCACGACGCCGACGCCGGAAAACCAAGCAAGCATTGGCTGTGGCTTTTGCTGCTGCCCTGGATCGCGATGATCTGGGTGCCGTCGTACAACAAGATCGAGCCCACTTTGTGGGACTTCCCGTTTTTCTACTGGTATCAGCTTCTCTGGGTGCTGATCAGCGCTGCCATTACCGCGCTCGTCTACTTCAAGACGAAGACCCGCAACAAGGGCGATGAAGGGGGCGCGCAATGAACGTCACAGCAACCGCAGTCTTTATTCTGTTCTTCCTCGGCGTCACGGTGCTCGGCTTCTTTGCCGCACGCTGGCGCAAGGGCGATCTCGCGCATCTCGAAGAGTGGGGCCTCGGCGGCCGCCGCTTCGGCACGATCGTCACCTGGTTCCTGCTCGGCGGGGATCTCTACACCGCGTACACCTTCGTCGCTGTGCCGGCGCTCGTGTTCGGTGCGGGCGCAACGGGTTTCTTCGCGCTGCCGTACACGATCCTGATCTATCCGTTCGCGTTCGTCGTGTTCCCGAAGCTCTGGGCCGTCGCTAAACGCCATCAGTACGTGACCTCGGCCGACTTCGTGAGCGCGCGCTACGGCAGCCGCATGCTCGGGCTAGCCATCGCCGTGACGGGCATCGTCGCGACCATGCCGTATATCGCGCTGCAGCTGGTGGGTATCGAAGTGGTGATCGGCGCACTCGGCTTCGACACGACGGGCTTCGTCGGCGACCTGCCGCTCATCATCGCGTTCGCGATTCTCGCCGCCTACACGTACACGTCGGGCCTGCGCGCGCCGGCCATGATCGCCGTGGTGAAGGACATCCTCATCTACATCACGATCATCGTCGCGATCATCGTGATTCCCGCGCAGATGGGCGGCTTCGGCCACATCTTCGGCGCGGTGCCGCCGGCCAAGCTGCTGCTCAAGTCGCCGGACGCCACGAGTCTGAACGGCTATAGCGCCTACGCGACACTCGCGGTAGGGTCGGCGCTCGCGCTGTTCCTGTATCCGCACTCGGTCACGGCAATTCTGTCGTCGTCGTCGGGCAACACCATCCGCCGCAACATGGCGATGCTGCCGGCGTACTCGCTGGTGCTCGGTCTGCTCGCACTGCTCGGCTACATGGCGCTCGCCGCGGGCGTGAAGGACATGCCGGAGTTCGCGCCGTACTTCAAGGCCTTCGGTCCGAACTTCGCGGTGCCGGCGCTGTTCCTGCACTTCTTCCCGTCGTGGTTCGTGGGCGTGGCGTTCGCAGCCATCGGTATCGGCGCGCTGGTGCCCGCCGCGATCATGTCGATTGCGGCGGCCAACCTCTACACGCGCAACATCCACAAGGAGTTCATCAACCGCAACATGAATCACGAGCAGGAGACCAACATCGCCAAGCTGGTCTCGCTGATCGTGAAGGTCGGTGCGGTGGCGTTCATCCTGGGCCTGCCGCTCACGTACGCGATCCAGCTGCAGCTGCTCGGCGGTATCTGGATCATCCAGACGCTGCCCGCCATCGTGCTCGGTCTCTACACGCGCATGCTCGACTACCGCGGTTTGCTGATCGGGTGGGCGGCCGGCATTGCCACGGGCACGTGGATGGCGATCTCGCTGCAGTTGAAGGGCTCGATCTTCACGATCCACCTGTTCGGCATGGCGATTCCGGGCTACGCCGCGGTGTGGTCGCTGATCGTGAACCTCGTGGTCGCGATCGTCGTGTCGGCGCTCGTGCACGTGGTCGGCATGCAAAAGGGCGCGGATCGCACGCGGCCGGAAGACTATCTCGACGTCGTCGAGGGCTGATCCGCTCATGCCCGGCGCATGCCGCCGGGCCAGTGTCGTACCCGATGCCCGCAACACACAGTTGCGGGCATTTGTTTTTCTGGTGCACGATGATCGCTGATCCGGCTCACGTCCAGCCCGTGCCATGGCCTCGTCCCAAACCGAATCCCGTTCCCGATCCGGGCGCAGCGGCGCGCAACGCCTGCGAGCGCCGCGCCGCCGCTCGCGTCTCGCGCGCATGTGGCGCGCGTTGGCCTCGCCGTACTATCGCTACCGCAACGCCAAGGTGATCCACAGCGTGCGCGTGGGTCTCGCCATGCTCGCCTCGATTCTTGCGACGTCGGGCATCCATATTCCGCACGGCATCTGGGCCTCGGTCACGCTGCTCGTCGTGATCGGCGGGCTGCAGCACCAGGGCAACATCCGCAAGAAGGCCGCCGAGCGCGCGCTCGGCACGCTGCTCGGCGCCGTGATCGGGCTCGTGCTCATCGTCGTGCAGGCCGTTACCGGTTCCGTGTGGCTCACCTACGTGCTGATGTCGCTCGTCGCCGCCGTGTGCGGCTACTACGCCATCGGCAAGCCGGGCTATGTCGCGCTTCTGGCCGCCATCACCATGTGCATCGTCGCGGGGCACGGCGACAACCTCATCGATACGGGCCTCTGGCGCACGCTCAACGTGATCCTCGGCATCGTCATCGCGCTCGTGTTTTCGTTTGCCTTGCCGCTGCACGCGACGTATTCGTGGCGCTACAGCCTCGCCGACAATCTGCGCGACTGCGCGCGCGTCTATGCGCAGGTGGCGAACGGCGTGCACGTCGACACCGATGAGCAGGTGCAGACCTTCATGCGCCTGAACGCGCGGCTCGTGCAACTGCGCGCGCTGATGCCCTCGGTCGCCAAGGAGATCGACGTGCCGCTCGCGCGGCTCGAACAGGTGCAGCGTCTGCATCGCTCGCTGCTGAGCGCGCTGGAGATGCTCTGTACGGGCACGGGCAGCTACGAGCAGGCGCTCGTGCGCGTGGCGTTCGCCGAGCGCAGCGAGACCGTGCGCCGGGCGCTGCTCGCCACGGCGCGGGCGCTGCGCTTTGGCGGCGGGCGTCACCCCGAGGCGGCGCAGCAGGCGCTGCGCACGGTCGGGGCACGGGGAGAGGGCGGTGGCGGAGGCGACGGGGTGGCCGAGTCCGACCAGGAAAGCACGCAGGCTCTGCCGCAGGGCTGCCCCGAGCCGCAGATGCAGGGACCCTACTGGCTGAGCCTGCGTGTGGAGGAGCAGGTGGAGCGCCTTCGTGCGCTCCTGCTCGAGACCGAGCCGCGCTGGAACATCGAGCGCGCCGCGACGCACCGCATGGTGTGACGCCGGGCGCGCTTCTCCGGTCGCGCCGGCGGACGATCAGGCGGGCTGCTCGTGCGGTGCCGAGACCATCCACGGCACGCCGAACTTGTCGGTCAGCATGCCGAAGCCGGGCGACCAGAAGGTCTTCTGGAACGGCATCGTGACCGTACCGCCTTTGGCGAGCGCGTTGAAGTAGCGTTCGGCCGTGGCGAGGTCGGACCCGGTCAGCGAGACGCCGAAGCCGAGGAACTTGTCGTTCTGCGTCATGCAGCCGCCGTCGGACACCATGATCTGCGCATCGCCGATCTGGAGCGTCGCGTGCATGATCTTTTCGGCGAATTCGGGCGGCATGGGGCGCGCGGGGTCCGGCGGCGCTTCCTTGAAGCGCATCTTCATCACTTCCTTCGCGCCGAGCGCTTCGCCATAGAACGCGATCGCTTCATCGCAGTTGCCGGGGTAAAAGAGATAGGGCTGGATTTGCATCGTCGGTTTCCTTGCGGACGGGACGTTGGCCGGCCTTGATCGTGCGATTCCGTGCGAGGGTGTGCACGGGGCCGGATCGCGCGGCGGGTTGCGCCGCTGCCCTGATTCTAGGCGCGCGCGATGACGTGACCGAGCGGTGTGTCGTCAGGGTTTGCGAGCGTGCAGACGGGAACGGTCGTTGCAGTCCGCCCCGTAATACAAAGGGCCGCACGTGCTCCCTGTGCGGCCCTCCTCGGTCATCGATACGGCAATGCGCGCTGCGTGGGCGCGCCGGCGCATTACTTCGCGCGCAGTTCTTCGATCATCTTTTCGAGCTTGATCGCGTCTGCGGCGAACGCGCGGATGCCTTCGGCGAGCTTTTCGGTCGCCATGGCATCGTCGTTGAGCTGGAAGCGGAACGACGACTCGTCCACGGCCACGCGCTCGATCTTCGCGTCCTTGAACGCTTCCGGCGAGAGCTTGCGCTCGACCTTCTCGTTGCTGTCGTGGAGCTTCTGCAGCAGGTCCGGGCTGATGGTGAGCAGGTCGCAGCCGGCCAGCTCGACGATCTGGCTCGTGTTGCGGAAGCTTGCGCCCATCACCTCGGTCTTGTGGCCGAACTTCTTGTAGTACGCGTAGATCTTGCGCACCGACTGCACGCCCGGGTCGTTTGCGCCGCCGTCCTTCGCGTCGTCCCAGTCGGCCCCCTTGGCCTTCTTGTACCAGTCGTAGATGCGGCCCACGAACGGCGAGATGAGCTGCGCGCCCGCTTCGGCGCACGCGGCGGCCTGCGCGAGCGAGAACAACAGCGTCATGTTGCAGTGGATGCCGTCCTTTTGCAGCGCTTCGGCGGCACGGATGCCTTCCCAGGTGGAGGCGAGCTTGATCAGCACGCGTTCACGGCCGATGCCGGCCTGCTTGTACAGGTCGATGATGTGGTGCGCCTTGTCGATCGACCTTTTCGTGTCGAACGAGAGGCGGGCGTCGACCTCGGTCGAGACGCGGCCCGGAATGATCTTGAGGATTTCGGTGCCGAACGCGATCAGCAGATGGTCGATGATCGACTCGAGCGATTCGCTCGCGTGATCGCGCACGGTTTTTTCGAGCAGCGGACGGTACTCGGCTTTCTGGACCGCCTTGAGGATCAGTGACGGGTTGGTCGTCGCGTCCTGCGGCTTGTACTGCACGAATTGCTGGAAGTCGCCCGTATCGGCGACGACGGTGGTGTACTGCTTGAGCTGGTCGAGTGCGGTAGTCATGTCAGGCCTTGTGGGCGCGTGCGCGCCTGCATCGGTGAGAGTTGAACGGCCGGCGCGCTCCAGGCGTGAACCTGGGGCGCGCCGGGCGGAACCAGAAAGGCGCTGCGCCTGCCGGCTTGGCCCGCGCGGATTGGGCGGCAAGCCGGGTGGGGCGCATCTTGCCGCGCGTGTGGGCGCGGCTCACATCGTCATTTTATGGCGGAAACGCATGGCGTTGCGTTTCGCGCGGGCATGGGGCATGGCAAACGCGCCGCACACACCGTGCCAGCGGGGCTGGCGGGCGCATGCGGCGGCGGCTCACACGGGTCAGGCGCGCCGCGCGTTGAGCACGAACTGCGTGATGACGCCCGCCACGAGTCCCCAGAACGCCGCGCCGATGGAAAGCAGCGTGAGCCCGGAGGCCGTCACCATGAAGGTGATGAGCGCGGCTTCGCGCTCGCTGGGGTTCTGCATGGCGTTGGTGAGGCCGCTCATGATCGAGCCGAACAGCGCGAGCGCCGCGATCGACACCACGAGCGCCTGCGGGAACGCCGCGAACAGTGCCGCGATGGTCGCGCCGAAGGTGCCGGCGATCAGGTAGAAGATGCCGCACCACACGGCCGCCATATAGCGCTTCGTGCGGTCTTCGTGGGCGTGCGGGCCGGTGCAGATCGCCGCCGTGATGGCCGCAAGGTTCACGCCGTGCGAGCCGAACGGCGCGAGCACGAGCGAGGCTATGCCCGTGGTGGCGATCAGCGGCGAGGAGGGCGCGGCCGTGTGGTCGTAGCCGTCGGCGCGCAGCACGGCGATGCCGGGCACGTTCTGCGAGGCCATCGCCACGACGAAGAGCGGAATGCCGATGCTCACCACCGCGGTGAGCGAGAACGCCGGCATGGTGAACACGGGTCTGGCCACCGCCACGCGGAAGTGGCTGAAGTCGAGCAGCCCGAGCATGGCCGCGGCGGCGATGCCGATCACGAGCGTCGCGACGATCGCATAGCGCGGCACGAAGCGCTTCACGATCAGATAGCCGAAGAACATCGTGAGCACGAGCGGCGTCTGCACCTGCGCGGCGTGGAAGATCTCGATGCCGATCTCGAACAGGATGCCCGCGAGCAGCGCCGCCGCGATGCCGGCGGGAACGCGCTTCATGAGCGAGTCGAACCAGCCGGTGAGGCCCACGGCCGTGAGCAGCACGGCGCAGACGAGATAGGCGCCGATCGCCTCGGCATACGGCACGTGCGGCAGCGAGCTGATGAGCAGCGCCGCGCCCGGCGTGGACCACGCGATCACGATGGGCGCGCGGAACCACAGCGACAGGCCGATGGTGGTCAGGGCCATGCCGATGGACAGCGCCCAGATCCACGAGGAGATCTGCGCGTCGGACAGATGCGCAGCCTGGCCGGCCTGGAACATCAGCACGAGCGAGCTGGTGTAGCCGGTCATCATCGCGACGAAGCCGGCCACGATCGTGGCGACCGAGGTGTCGGCGAAGGGCCGCAGCGGTCCCGGCCTGAACGCCGCTGGCAGGTCGGGGGAAGAGGGGGCGGTCATGCGGGTGGTCTCCAGATTTTGCTTAGGTATGACGGCTTCGGGCGGCGCGGCCTGAAGACATCTTCAGGCACGCGCCGCCTCGAGAAAGCGGAAAAGGGCGGGAGTGCGGGCGCCTATTTGCTCAGCACGCGCATGGCCGTTTCGAGCCCGGCGACGGTGAGCGGGTACATGCGGTGGCCGAGAATCTCGCGGATGATCGACACCGACTGGCGGTACTCCCATAGTCGCTCGGGCTCGGGGTTGAGCCAGGCGAAATGCGGGAACTGGTCGGCGAGGCGGCGCAGCCACACGGCGCCCGCTTCGGGGTTGTTGTACTCGACCGAGCCGCCCGGCTGCAGCACCTCATACGGGCTCATGGTGGCGTCGCCCACGAAAATGAGCTTGTAGTCGGGTGTGAACTTATGCAGCAGGTCCCACGTCGGCGTGCGCTCGGCGTGGCGGCGGCGGTTGTTCTTCCACAGGTGGTCGTACACGCAGTTGTGGAAGTAATAGAACTCGAGATGCTTGAACTCGGCCTTGGCGGCCGAGAACAGCTCTTCGGTGCGCTTGATGTGATCGTCCATCGAGCCGCCCACGTCGAGCAGCATCAGCACTTTCACGTTGTTGTGGCGCTCCGGCACCATCTTGAGGTCGAGCCAGCCCGCGTTCGCGGCGGTGCTGCGGATCGTGTCGCCGAGGTCGAGTTCTTCCGCCGCCCCTTCGCGCGCGAAGCGGCGCAGGCGGCGCAACGCGACCTTGATGTTGCGCGTGCCGATTTCGACTTGGTCGTCGTAGTCGCGGTATGCGCGCGCATCCCACACTTTCACGGCGCTGCGCTGGCCGCCTTCGCCGCCGATGCGGATGCCTTCGGGGTTATAGCCGCCGTGGCCGAAGGGCGACGTGCCGCCCGTGCCGATCCACTTGCTGCCGCCCTCGTGGCGCTCCTTCTGTTCTTCGAGCAGCTCTTTGAGGCGTTCCATGAGCTTGTCGAGGCCGCCCATCGCCTCGATCTGCGCGCGCTGTTCGGGCGTGAAGTCGCGCTCCAGCCGCTTCTTGAGCCAGTCTTCGGGGATCTCGAAGGCCAGTTCCGATTTCTTCTCCATGCCGCGAAAATACGCGCCGAACGCCTGATCGAAGCGGTCGAAGTACTGCTCGTCCTTCACGAGCGTCATGCGCGCGAGGTAGTAGAAGTCGTCGAGCGAGGGCGCGATCACGCGCGCCTTGAGCGCTTCGACGAGCGTGAGGTACTCCTTCACGGAAACCGGCAGCTTCGCGTCGCGCAGCGTGTAGAAGAAGTCGATCAGCATGCGGTGTCTCCGGCTTTCGCGCGCGGTTTTCCTGTCAACGGTTGTGGCGGTTCATGTAGATGAGGCGCTCGAACAGCGTCATGTCCTGCTCGTTCTTGAGCAGCGCGCCGGCGAGCGGCGGCATGGACTTCGAGCCGTCGACCGCGCGCAGCGCCGAGGGCGGGATCTCTTCGGCGAGCAGGAGCTTGAGCCAGTCGAGCAGTTCCGAAGTAGAAGGCTTCTTCTTCAGGCCCGCGACGTTGCGCAGTTCGAAGAAGCTTTCCATGGCCGCGTTGAGCAGTTCCTTGCGGATGCCCGGATAGTGCACCTCGACGATGCGCTGCATCGTCGCCGGATCGGGAAAGCTGATGTAGTGGAAGAAGCAGCGGCGCAGGAAAGCGTCGGGCAGCTCCTTCTCATTGTTCGACGTGATGATGACGAGCGGACGCTGTTTCGCCTTGATGAGCTGGCGCGTCTCGTAGACGTAGAACTCCATGCGGTCGAGTTCGCGCAGCAGGTCGTTCGGGAACTCGATGTCGGCCTTGTCGATCTCGTCGATCAGCAGCACGCTCTGCTGCTCCGACTCGAACGCCTGCCACAGCACGCCTTTGACGATGTAGTTGGCGATGTCCTTCACGCGTTCGTCACCGAGCTGCGAGTCGCGCAGGCGCGAGACCGCGTCGTACTCGTAGAGCCCTTGCTGCGCCTTCGTGGTGGACTTGATGTGCCACTGCATGAGCGGCATATCCAGTGCCGCGGCCACTTCTTCGGCCAGCATGGTCTTGCCCGTGCCGGGCTCGCCCTTGATGAGCAGGGGGCGTTTCAGCGTGATCGCGGCGTTGACCGCGAGCTTGAGGTCGTCGGTGGCGACGTACTGCGATGAGCCTTCGAAACGCGTGGCGCGCATGGTGAATCCGCTCGCTGGGAAAAAAATCCCAGTATAAGTCAGATGGGGTGTTGCGTCGGCGCGCCACCGCGTATCGTTGGGTCCGCTCTTTGGGGCACGGTCGCAAGCGCTGCCAGCCGTCTCGCGACGGTGTGCGGCGAGTCCGTTGCGCGTGCCAGGGTTCCTCCGGGTTGTCTGCGGGCGAGGCGGCGCGGCAGGGCGCTGCGTGGCCGCCGCAAGCCCGTCGCGGGGCCTCGCCAGGCGCTCCGAGGCCCGCCAGGCGTGGCGCGGCCGGTGGACGGGCGGCGCGGCGTCGCGGTATACTCGGACCGATTTTTTTCGGCCTGCACGGCGACCCCAAAAGTAAAACAGCAGTAATGCGGCGCAGGCCGTGGCCTGCGGTTCGGGCGTTCGAATCCCCTCAAGCCAGGTTGGATGCTATGAAAAAAATTGTCGGCAAGCACGTCATCACGGGCGCAATCACCATGCTGGCGTGCTTCGCGGTCACGGCTCACGCGGACATCGTGGGCAACGCGAAGGCGGGTCAGGACAAGGTGGCGATGTGTATCGGCTGTCATGGTATTCCCGACTACCGCACCGCCTACCCCGAGGTCTACCACGTGCCCATTCTGGGCGGCCAGAACGCGCAGTACATCATGAACGCGTTGCTCGCCTACAAGAAGGGCGACCGGCATTTCGAGACGATGCACGCGATCGCGTCCTCGCTCACCGAACAGGACATCGCCGACATCGCGGCCTACTATGCGTCGCAAACGGCCGCGTCGAAAGACAATCCGAATAAATAACCGGCAGGTGGAGAACCCATGAACAAGCCCTACACGGCTATGCCTTCGTTTGCCGGTGCAACCATCAAGCTCGCGGGCGCCGGGCTCGCACTGGCCGCCGCGCTCGCGCTCAATCCCGCACACGCGGCCGACGCCTCCAACGGCAAGGTCCTCGCCGACAGCCACAACTGCGCGGCCTGTCACGGCCCGGGCCTGAACAAGCCCGTGAGCCCCGAATATCCGAAGCTCGCCGGCCAGCACGCCGACTACATCTACTGGGCGCTGCGCCAGTACCAGATGGGCACGAGCAATCCGCACCTCGGCCGCAACAATCCGATCATGCAGGCGCAGGTGCAGAGCCTCTCGCAGAGCGACATGAAGGATCTCGCCGCGTACATCGAGTCGCTCGGCGGCGACCTCGTCAACAAGAAATAAGCGTTAGCGCGGCGCGCGCCATGCGTGCCGCATCATGTGAAACACCCCGCGTGGGTCTCGTTTTCGGCGAGGCGTTCGCGGGGTGTTTTTTTGCGGCCTGATTGCTTTTAGATGTGCTGCAGTCGCGCTTCAATCGCGGGAAGCGCGGCGCTCGATGCGCATCAGATAGGCGTCGGTGTCGGGCGGCGTGTTCGTGCGTTGCGCTTCCCAGATCGTTTCGCCGAGGCATTCCATGATCGCGTGCTGCGCGTCGTGCGTGGAGCCGAGACGTGCCGCGAGCCGGTCATGCGCGGCGCGGATGCCGGGCGGCTGGTCGATCGAAAGCTGCTCGCTGATCGCCAGATGCATCGACAGATGCAGGAACGGATTGCTCTGGCCGCGCTCGGGCGAGTAGTCCTGCGCGGCGGCCGCATCGGCGTCGGTGAGTTCGGCGTGATATTCGGGGTGCTCGACGATCCAGTCGGCGGCGATCGCCTCGAGCGGCGTGAGGATTTCGCCCGCGCGCTGCTTGCGCCAGGTCTCGGTGAAAAAGCGGCGGACTTCGTCGCGGCTGGGATTGAACATCGTGAGTCGGTCGTAGGGGTGAGGCGCCAAATCGTGCAGCGTCGCGCTGCGACGCCTGGATCGATCATTTTACGCCGGGGCGCTCGTGCTCGCTCAGAGCTCAGGCGGGGGCGTCTTCGGCTTGAACTCGCACAGCGGCTCGATCACGCAATGCCAGCATTCGGGCCGGCGCGCCTTGCACACATAGCGGCCATGCAGGATGAGCCAGTGATGCGCGTCATGGCGGAACTCGGCCGGCGTGAATTTTTCCAGTGCGAGTTCGACGGCGCGCACGTCCTTGCCGGGCGCGAGTCCCGTTCGGTTCGCAACCCGAAAGATATGCGTGTCGACGGCGATGGTCGGTTGGCCGAAGGCCGTGTTGAGCAGCACGTTCGCGGTCTTGCGTCCAACCCCGGGCAGGGCTTCGAGCGCCTCGCGCGTGGGCGGCACCTCGCCGCCGTATTGCTCGATGAGAATGCGGCACGTCGCGATGACGTTCTTGGCCTTGGTGCGATAAAGGCCGATCGTCTTGATGTAATCGGCCACTCCTTCCTCGCCCAGCGCGAGCACCGTTTCCGGCGTGTTGGCGACCGGAAACATCCGGCGCATGGCCTTGTTCACCGAAACGTCGGTGGCCTGCGCCGAGAGCATCACGGCGATCAGGAGTTCGAACGGCGTGTTGAATTCCAGCTCGGTGGTGGGATGTGGATTGAGGCTTTGCAGCGTTTCGTAGATGGCGCGGCGCTTGGTGGCATTCATGCTCGTTGTGCGTGGGGCCGTTGCGTTGCGGAGCGCTATCGCGCGGATTTGTCGTCGTCGGGCGTCGAGTCCGATGTATTCGACTCGATGCCGATGCGCTTGCGGCGCGCCTCGGCCTCGTCGATCTGCGCCTGCACATCGGCGCTCACGTGTTCGACGTTGCGCGGTCCCACACCCTGTTCGGCCAATTCCGCCTTCTTGCGGCGGGCACGTTCGAGCGCGGCCTGGATGATCGCTTTCTTCTTCGCTTCGGCGTCGTCGGCGGGGGCGCTTGCGGGTGGCGTGGCGGCGTCTTGCGGCGCTTGCGGCGCTTGCGGTGCGTGGGCCTGCGGCGCGCTCGTGGCGGCGCGGCGTGCGGCGGCGCGCGCCTCGGCCGCATTGCGTTCGGCGGCCTGGCGCGCGGCGCGCCGGTCATGCCGCACGCGGGCTTCGTCGGCCTGCTGCTGTGTCCATGCGTCCCAGCCGGTCGCCTCGCCCGTAACGGGAATCATTGCGATGCAGTCGACCGGGCAGGGCGCGACGCACAGGTCGCACCCCGTGCACTGATCCTTGACGATGGTGTGCATCTGCTTGGGCGCGCCCACGATCGCGTCGACGGGGCACGCCTGCATGCACAGCGTGCAGCCGATGCACAGTTGTTCGTCGATGAACGCCACCGGACGTGCGCGCTCCACGCCGTTGTCCGGATTGATCGGGATGACGGGTTTGCCGAGCAGCGTCGCGAGACGCTCGACGCCTTCCAGGCCGCCTGGCGGGCACTGGTTGTAGTTGGCGGTTCCGGCGGCGACGGCTTCGGCGTAGGGCCGGCAGCCGTCATAGCCGCACTTCGTGCATTGGGTCTGGGGCAGCAGATCTTCGATGCGATCTGCGAGTGTTTTGGGATCGTTCACGTTCGCTACATCGGGGCGGGGCGGGCGGTGGCGTGACCTTGCGGCGCAGGGCTTCGCACCGGGTCTCAAGGCGCGCACATGCACAGCGCCAAAGCCTGCATTATCGCCGATTTCCCGCATTGCCATCGGCGGGCCATGTGCCATAATCAAAGCGCTTAATGCGAAGCACCGTGCAGTCCAGGGGAAATCAATAGACGTAAGCGGTACATGTCGGGCACGGCAGGCAACGTGCTTCGCAGGAGGCAGACAGGGGGAAGAACGATGTCGGCTCGCAACGACATCAAACAAACAAGAAGGAACGCAAGACCGTAGGTCGGAGGGTGTCTGTCCATTAACCTGGCGCGCCCCGCACAACGTTGTCGATACCAGGGCGAGGAGAGGCCCGGCGCAGTATTGCCCGACAACGTAAACCGGACAACGCGGCTTAACGAGATCCTGCCACCATGAATCAGCCAAAAATCAAAAGAGATCCTGAAGGCACACGCCGCCGCATTCTGCTTGCCGCGGCGGAAGAATTCGCCAATGGCGGCCTGTTCGGCGCACGCGTCGACCAGATCGCGCGACGCGCGGAAACCAATGAGCGCATGCTCTATTACTACTTCGGCAGCAAGGAGCAACTATTCACGGCGGTTCTCGAGCACGCATTCGGCGCGCTCAATGAAGCCGAGCGCGCGCTCGATCTCTCGGGGCTCGCACCCGTCGAGGCGATCACGCGGCTCGCGCATTTCGTGTGGGACTACTATCGCGACAATCCCGAACTGCTGCGGCTCGTGAACAACGAGAATCTGCACGAGGCGCGATATATGCAGAAGTCCACACGAATTCGCGAGATGATCTCGCCGATCGTGGCGACGCTCGGTTCGATTCTCACGCGCGGTGAATCTGCGGGACTGTTCCGCCCGAGCATCGATCCATTGCGCCTCTACGTGACGCTTTCGGGCATGGGCTATTACATCGTCTCGAACCGCTACACGCTCAACGCCACGCTCGGTCGCGACTTCAGCACAACGGCCGAACGCGCGGAAGTCATTCAGCTCAACACGGAGATGCTGCTCGCGTATCTCATGCGCAAATAGCGCACGACTCGCACGCGGCAGATTCGCGAAGCCGTTTCACGCTCCACAAACGCCACGCGCCGTCCTGGGACGGCGCGTGGATTGTGCTGCTGGTGCGGACTGCGTGCGCTCGCGTGAAGCGCAAGCCTTGGTCAGGCGACGACGCCTTGTGCCGAGCGGCCGCGGGCAGACGCTTCCTTGCCCGTGTGGCTGGCGGCCTGCTGGTGCTGGCGGATGAAATCGCGCAGTTGCGGATAGATGATCGTGCGCCAGCGGCGGCCCGAGAAGATGCCGTAGTGGCCGCATTTCTCGGCAGTCAGATGATGCTTGTTCGTCTCGGGAATACTCGTGCACAGATCGTGCGCGGCGCGCGTCTGGCCTGCGCCCGAAATGTCGTCGAGTTCGCCTTCGATCGTGAAGAGCGCCGTGTCGCGAATGTCCTGCGGACGCACACGTTCGCCGGCCACGTCCCACGTGCCTTCAGCGAGGCTGAAATCCTGGAACACGGTGCGGATGGTCTCGAGGTAATACTCGGCGGCCATGTCGAGCACCGCGTTGTATTCGTCGTAGAACTGGCGATGTGCTTCGGCGTCCTCTTCGTCGCCGCGCAGCAGGCTCTTGTAGAAGTCCCAGTGCGCGGTGGTGTGGCGGCCCGGATTCATCGCGACGAAACCCGCGTGCTGCAGGAAGCCCGGATACACCTCGCGTCCTTCGCCCGGATAGTTCGCCGGCACGGGGTGGATCACGTTGTTCGCAAACCAGTCGAGCGAATGCTCGGTGGCGAGCGAGTTGACGGCGGTGGGGCTGCGGCGCGCGTCGATCGGGCCGCCCATCATCGTCATCGTGAGCGGGGTGTCCTCGCCGCGGCTCGCCATCAGCGAGATGGCCGCGAGCACGGGCACCGTAGGCTGGCAAACCGACAGCACATGCAGATTCTTCGCGCCGATATGGCGGATGAATTCCTGGATATACGCCACGTAGTCGTCGAGATGGAACGGACCGGCTTCGAGCGGCACCATGCGCGCGTCGACCCAGTCGGTGATGTACACCTTGTGGTCCTGCAGCAGCGTGCGCACGGTGTCGCGCAGGAGCGTGGCGTGGTGGCCCGAGAGCGGCGCGCACACGAGCACGGCCGGCTCGTCCTTGAGCGCGGCCACGGCGCCGGTGTCGTCGGCGTAGCGCTTGAAGCGCAGCAGGCGGCAAAATGGCTTCTCGATGATGGTCTGCTCGACGATCGGAATATTGAAGCCGTCCTTCACGATCTGGCGAAGGTTGAACTCGGGCTTCTCGTAGTCCTTGCCAAGGCGATACAGCAGTTCGTAGCCTGCGGCGAAGCGCGTGGCGCCCGGCACGAGTGAAAACGGGCTCGTCGGATTCGAGAACGATTTCGAGGCGGCCTGGGCCCAGGCGGTCAGCGGGCTGAGCAACGCGCGCTGGAATTCACGGATTTGATAGAGCATGGGCGCTCCGGCATCTTCAAGGAGCGGTTCGCACCCGGGTCGCGCGCGGATGAGGCGCGGAGCAGATGCGGGCCGGCAAGGTTGGTCGGTCAGTCAGGTTGTTTATCGGCCGCCGCCCGGAGGGCTTTAGCGCGGACACACCCGCAGGCGTCTCGCGGCTTGTGGCTGCAAGCGCGCTGCAAGGCGGTACACGCGTTTCGCCCCGTTGCCAGGCGGCGCGGGCGGTACTGTTCCGCCCGGTTGTTGTGCAACGCAGCATCCCTAGTGTACCCCAGCCCGCGAAAACGTCCAGGCGCTTTCGAACATTCACGATGCGGATACAACAGCTGGCTCGGCCGACGCGCCGCCGACCGCGGGGTGCCCCGTCTCCTTCGCCATTTCCTGTTCGTGCCGCATGAGATTCAGGCCCGTATGCACGAGCGCCACATGCGAGAACGCCTGCGGGAAGTTGCCGACCAGACGCCCCGCAATGGGGTCATATTCCTCGGCGAGCAATCCCACGTCGTTGGCGAGCGAAAGCAGGCGCTCGTACATGCGGCGTGCGTCGTCCATGCGGCCTTGCAGGGCCAGGTTGTCGACCATCCAGAAGCTGCACGCAAGGAAGGTGCCTTCCCCCGGCGGCAGTCCATCGTTGAATTCGGTGGTGCGGTAGCGCATCACAAAACCTTCACACATGAGATCGCGCTCGATCGCCGCGACCGTGCCGGCGATGCGCGGATCCGCCGCGGGCAGGAAGCCGAGCAGCGGCATGAGCAGCAGGCTCGCGTCGAGATCGGTGCCGCCGTAGATCTGCGTGAAGGAATTCAGATCCTTGTTGAAGCTGCGCTCGCAAATGGTCGCGTGGATCGTCGAGCGCAGTTCGCGCCAGTGATCGAGCGGCCCGGGCAGCTCAAATTTTTCCGCCGACTTGATGGCGCGGTCGAAGGCGACCCACGCCATCACCTTCGAGAAGGTGAAATGCTGGCGGCCGCCGCGCGTTTCCCAGATGCCCTCATCGGGCTTGGTCCAGATCGTCTCCAGGTGCTCGAGCATCGCGCACTGGATCGACCATGCGGTGTCGTCGGCCTGCAGGCCGCCCACGCGCGCGAGGTGCAGCGCGTTCATCACTTCGCCGTACACGTCGAGCTGCAGCTGGCCGACCGCGTTGTTGCCCACGCGCACCGGTTTGGCGCCTTCGTAGCCGGGCAGCCAGTCGAGTTCGAATTCGGGCAGACGGCGCTCGCCGGCGAGCCCGTACATGATCTGCAACTGTGAGGGCGAGCCTGCCATCACACGGCCGAGCCATGCGCGCCAGGCGCGGGCTTCGTCGTAGTAGCCGCCGCGCATCATCGCGAGCAGCGTGATGGTCGCGTCGCGCAGCCAGCAGTAGCGGTAGTCCCAGTTGCGCGTGCCGCCCAGCTGCTCGGGCAGCGACGTGGTGGGCGCCGCAACGATGCCGCCGGTGGGCTCGTAGGCCAGCGCCTTGAGCGTGATGAGCGAGCGGCGGATGGGTTCGGCCCAGCGGCCTTCTACGGTGCTGCGCGAGGCCCATTCGGTCCAGAAGTTTTCGGTGCGCGCGAGCGCCGTGAACGGGTCGCGCGGCGGCGGCAGCCGCAGGTGCGAGGCCGCATACGAAAGCGAGAACGGCACGCGCTCGCCTTCCTTCACGTCGAACTGCGCCACCGTGTGCATGTTCTCGCCCTGGAGGTCCACGGGCGTGCGCAGCACGACCGTGTCCGGGCCCACCGTGGCCTTGATGCCGCTCTCGTAGGTGAGGCGGCTCACCCACGGCACCGAAAAACCGTAGTCGAAGCGCAGCACGAACTGGCTTTCCATGCGCACGGTGCCGCGCCGGCCCACGACGATGCGCACGAGTTCGGACCAGCCGTTGCCGGGCGGCATGAAGTCGATGAGCGTCACCGCGCCCTCGGGCGTTTCGAAGTCGGTTTCGAGGATCAGCGTGTCGCCGCGATAGCGGCGCGTGGTCTTGATCTCGACTTTCGCGCCCTCTTCGGGCTGCGCGGGCGCGATGAGCCAGCGGCCGTTTTCCTCCGTGCCGAGGAGGGCGGCGAAGCAGGCGCCGGAGTCGAAGCGCGGCCAGCAGAGCCAGTCGATGGATCCGGCGCGGGAAACGAGCGCGGCCGTGTGGCCGTCGCCGATCAGTGCGTAGTCTTCAATGGGTGCGGGCATAGTAAGCAGATTGACAGCGTTGCTCGAAAACGAAAGCCGCTTGCCGCAGCGGCGCGGCATGCACGCACAAGAGTAGTGGCAGCGGGGCCGCCTGCGCAATGCGTTTTGCGCAGCAGCACGCGCAAATACTCATCTCGCCTGCGTCAACAAACGCCGTCGGGCGCGACCTGAGCGGGTCACAGATGCCCGCCCACGCCGAACAGCCCGATGACCCCGATGATGATCAGATACAGCGCGACGATGTAGTTGAGCAGACGCGGCACGGCGAGAATCAGAATGCCTGCGATGAGCGCGACGAGCGGCCCGATGGCGACGTGAATGTTCATGACGGCTCCCTGGTGGCGGCGGGTTTCGAACCTTTGCGTTGATGCCCTGGTGGCTTGTTGTTGCTTCGACTTAGGTCTGGACTCGTCGCTGCGCGCTTGCGGGGCGGGCGCTCGCGACCTCTCCTATACTGGGCCGGTGTCCCAGTTATCAGACGAAAGCGGGACGAATACGGTCGGCATGGCGACGAGGGCCGACTCGCTCCCCTGGATCGACAAGAAAAAGGAGGTCGACATGTTCCTTCGCCGTGCCGCCGCAAACGCCGTGCCCACGCCCTCCCGCTCATCCGCCGATTCAGGTAGCCTTTCCCGGTCGCGCCGGACTGAGCGCCGACCCGCGCATCTCCTCACCCAGCTCGTCAAAGGTGTTGTCATCATGGCTTCCGTCGCCGCGACGCATGCGTTCGCGCAATCCGCTTCCACGACCGCGCCCGCGGGTGGCGTCTACAACCTGATCGTCGGCACCTATACGAGCGGCAAAAGCGAGGGTCTCTACGTCTACCACTTCGATACGCAGACGGGCGACATGCAGCCGGTCAGCGTGGCGAAGACGGTGAACCCGTCGTTTCTCGTGGTGAGCAAGGACAACCGCTTCGTCTATGCGGTGAACGAGCTGCCCGGCGACAACGGTCCCGCGAGCCTGCGCGGCGACGTGAGCGCGTTCGGCTTCGATGCCGCAAGCGGTCAGCTCACGTTTCTCAACAAGGTGTCTGCGCAGGGCAACGATCCGTGCTACCTGAGCCTCTCGCCGGACGGGCGCTATCTGTTCGTGGCGAACTACTCGGTCGCCGCCGACCCGGGCGGCAGCTTCGCGGTCCTGCCCGTGCAGCAGGACGGCAAGCTGGGCGAGTCCGTGCTCACCGTGCACCACGAGGGCGGCGGCCCCGTGAAGGGGCGTCAGGACAACGCGCACGTGCACTCGACGGTGTTTTCGCCAGACGGGCACTATCTCTTCACCCAGGATCTCGGCACCGACAAGCTGTGGACGTATCTCTACACGCCGGACGGCAGCCGCGGCCTGGTGAGCCCCACCGAGTGGCGTTATACCGATGTGAAGTCAGGCAGCGGTCCGCGTCACCTGATCTTCGGCAATGACGGGCGTCACGCGTATCTCACGAGCGAACTGGCCGCCACCGTGACGGTGTTCGCGTATCACGATGGCCACATGAAGCCGGAGCAAGTGGAGAAGCTCGCGGAGCCGGGCTTCAAGGGAATCCAGGGCGCGGCGGCACTCCATCTGTCGCCGGACGGCAAGTTCCTCTATGTTTCCAATCGCGGCGACGCCAACGACATCTCGATCTTTGCCGTCGATGGCGACAGCGGCAAGCTTAGGCGCGTGGGGCGCCAGTCGAGCCTCGGCAAGTCGCCGCGCGAGTTCGCGATCGATCCGACCGGGCAGTGGCTGATCGTCGGCAACCAGAACAGCGATACCGCCTACGTGTTCCGCCGCGATCAGCAGACTGGGTTGCTCGCGCCGAACCCGAAGCGCATCGAGATCGGCTCACCGGTCGATTTCAAGTTCGTCGCGCAGTAACGGCTCGAGATGACGAAAGAAGGCGCGCGGCGCGCCTTCTTCCTCACTCGCCCTGGCCGCCGCCGGGCACGAGCACTTCGCGGCTGCCGTTGATGCCCATCGGCGAAACGAGCCCCGCCGTTTCCATCTGTTCGACCAGACGCGCGGCGCGGTTGTAGCCGATGCGCAGTTGCCGCTGCACCGACGAGATCGATGCGCGCCGTGTGCGCACGACGAACGCGACGGCCTCGTCGTAGAGCGGGTCGGCTTCGGCGTCGGGCGAGTCGCCGAACAGGTCCTGCGGCGCGCCTTCGGCAGCCGGGCCGTCGAGAATGCCTTCGACGTACTCGGGCTCGCCGAACTGCTTCAGATACTCCACCACGGCGTGCACTTCCTCGTCGGCGACGAACGCGCCGTGCACGCGCTGCGGGTAGCCCGTGCCCGGCGGCAGGAACAGCATGTCGCCCTGGCCGAGCAGCGACTCGGCGCCCATCTGGTCGAGAATCGTGCGCGAGTCGATCTTCGACGACACCTGGAACGCCACGCGCGTCGGAATATTCGCCTTGATGAGACCGGTGATGACGTCCACCGAAGGACGCTGGGTCGCGAGAATCAGGTGAATGCCGGCGGCGCGTGCCTTCTGTGCGAGACGCGCGATCAATTCTTCGATCTTCTTGCCCGCAACCATCATGAGGTCGGCGAGCTCGTCGATCACGACCACGATCATCGGCAGCGGCGAGAGCGGCTCGGGGGCTTCCGGCGTGAGCGAGAACGGGTTGCCGATCTTCTTTTCGTGCGCTTCGGCGTCGCGGATCTTCTGGTTGAAGCCCGCGAGATTGCGCACGCCCACCGCCGACATCAGCCGGTAGCGCTTCTCCATCTCGCCCACACACCAGTTGAGCGCGTTGGCGGCGAGCTTCATGTCGGTCACGACCGGCGCGAGCAGATGCGGAATGCCTTCGTAGACGGACAGTTCGAGCATCTTCGGGTCGATCATGATGAGCCGCACGTCCTCGGGCGTCGCCTTGTAGAGGAGCGAGAGGATCATCGCGTTGATCGCGACCGACTTGCCCGAACCGGTCGTGCCCGCCACGAGCATGTGCGGCGCCTTGGCGAGATCGGTGACGATCGGATGGCCGACGATGTCCTTGCCCATCGCGATCGTGAGCTTCGACTGCGAGCGATGGTAGGGCGCCGATTCGAGGATCTCTGAAAGGCGGATCATCTGGCGGCGCGCGTTCGGCAGTTCGAGGCCCATGCAGGTCTTGCCGGGGATCGTCTCCACCACGCGGATCGACGTGAGGCCGAGGCCGCGCGAGAGATCCTTCATGAGGCCGACGATCTGGCTGCCGCGCACGCCGAGCGCGGGTTCGACTTCGAAGCGCGTGATGACCGGGCCCGCCGAGGCGCCGACCACCGTCACGGGGACCTTGAACTCCTGGAGACGCTGCTCGATGAGCTGGCTCGTCTCTGCGAGCTTCTGCTCGGAGACGGGCTCGATCTCTGACGATGCACGCTCGAGCAGATCGAGGCCCGGCAGCTCGACCGCCGATGCGCTGAGCGGCTCGAACGCGAAGGACGTGGGCGCGTGGCCGCGCACGGAAGTGCGCTGGACTACGGGCTCGGGGGCTTCGACCAGCTCGGGGGCTTCGATGGCTTCGGGTGCTTCGGATGCGGACTCGAAGTCGGGGCTCGCGGCGCCGGGATCGGTCGCGATGGCGGGGTAGGGCGCCGCGATCGGCGTGGCAACCGGCGTCGCGGGCTGCGCGGGAGTCGGCGTGAGCGTGGGCTCGGCAACGGCAGGATGGCTTACCGGCTGCGATTCGGCAACCCATGGCGGCGTTGCTGTGGGTGCGGGCGCTTGCGCTGCGGGCAGGGGCGTCGCGTCAAAAGCCGGTGTCTGGGTTGGCGGCGCGCCAGGTGCCGGCAAGGCCTCAGCGGCTTCGTTCGCAACGCCCTGCGCTTCGTCCATCGACGGGGGTTGCTCGCCGACGCTGGCGGATTCGCTGTGCGCGACGGGCGCGAAAGACTCGCTCGCCTTCTGCTCTGCCACCGGTGAAGGCGCTACGTCGAACGGCGTCGCGGCGTCGTCGGGTTGCGCGTCGCGTGCGAAGCGGGGGAAGTGCACGATGTCCGACGCGGCCGCTGTGTCGAGCTGATCGTCTGCTTCGTGCGCATCGTGTGATTCGGCCGGAGCGGGTTGCTCGGCCTGCGCGCTTGCCGCGACCGGCGTTTGCGTCGCTGCGGGCACTGGCACTGGCACTGGCGCCGGTGCCACAACGGGAGAAACCGCTGCAGGCGCAGGCACCTGCTCCTGCACCGTCGACGGGCTGAACGTGAAGAACGGTTCGGCGGCGCGCGTCTCGGCGGGGGCGGTGGACGGTTCGTCGTCGAGCAGGATCCACGGCATGCCGTGATCGAGCGTTGGCCACGCCGAGGGCGTTGCGGCTTCCTCCGCTGCAGCTTGCACCGGCTCGACATGCGTTGCCTCGCTCGAAGCGCCTTGCGCGGCTTCGTCCACGTGCGCAGCCATCGGTTGCCAGGCAGTCGGCGCAGCCGTGTAGCCGGCGCTGACCGGATTCGGCTCGAACGATGCCGGGTTCTGAGCCACGGCAGGGTAGGAGGCAGCGGACGTCGCGCCCGGCGTCGTGTCGCCCGGTTGCGCCGAGGCCTGCGTTTCCACGAACGACTGCACACCCGCGTTTGGCGAAACGTAATCGCCGTCCGGCTGCGTGACCGGAGTGGACGTCGCGTCCAGCGACCCGGCCGACGGCATCACCGGGAGCGCCGCCGTCGCGATGTCCGGCGATGCGCTCGGGAATTGCGCGTGCGTCTGTTCCTCGCCCGTGAGCGCACTCGCTTCGTCCAGGGTACGGCGTGCGAGGCTCGCGCCGGCGAGCGTGGTCCAGCGCGCGGCGTTTTCTTCGATCGAGCGCAACGTTTCGAGCACGCTCGTCGAGAGCGGCGCCTCCGCCTGCGGCGCGCTGGTGGGGGCGGGGCGCGAGTAGGCCGGCGTCGCGGGCGGCGTTTCGGCTGGATGCGAACCGAACGGCGCCGTGCGCGGCGCACTCATGGGCGGGCGAGGGTTCACGCGCGCGGGCTGCCCCTGCCAGACGTACGGCTTAGGCGGCTTCGCGACGCGCGGCGGCGCGGCGGCCGCGGCGCGCGCGGCCGTGCTGCCCGCCGCGGGCGGTGGCGCCGTGCGGCGCGGCATGACGGGTTGCGCGAACGGCGAAGTCAGCGGATCGAGCGGCGCCGGCGTCGTGCCGAACGCGGCACTACGCGCGGCGGCCGCGGCTGCTGCGGCACCGGCCGCGAGCGGCGCAGCGTGCACTGCCGCCGCCGAAGCTGTGCGCGCGCCCGCGCCGGTCATCGCGGCGGCCATGGCCGGTCGCGTGTGAGCCGTCTCCGCCCGCCACGGGGCATTGGGCTGCGCAGGGACGCCCTGCGCCCCACGCACTCCCGCCATGTCCTGCACTGCGCCCGCACCGCGCGCCGGCTGGCGGCGCGCGTCGCCAAGCGGCGCGCCTGTCTGCAACGGCGCGCGCGGCGGCTCCATCGGGGCTCGCGACGCGCCCGCAGGCGGCGTTGGCCCCGGCGCACGCGTGCCGCGCAGCCAGTCGGCGGTCGCGGTCGGTTCGGTGCGCGCCCACGCCGCGGAGGGATCGGCGGGACCACGGAAGCCCGGTTCGGCACGCCACGAACCCGCATCGGCAAAAGCGTCCTGTGCGGTGGCAGCGGCCGACACTGCGCCAAGTCCCGCAGCCATCGCACCGGCTGCGCGCGGGTTATCGCGACCCTCGCGCGCGTCACGCGCCGGCGGGCGCCAGATCGTCGGCCGTTTGCGTCGCGCGCCGTCGCCAGGCATCGGTGGATTGAAGGTGGCGGCGCTATGCGCGGGCAGTCCCTCTTCGGCCGCGGCGCGGCGGCTGCGGCGTTCGCGGCGCGGGCTGTCTTCGGTGTCGCGCGCGGCGCGGATGTTCAGGCCGAGGCCGAGCGAGATGTCGGCCCACGCGAGGAATTCGCGCCAATGGAAGTCGAGCAGCCACGGCAAGCTCACGACGAGGAGCGCCGTCATCGCGAGCGGCGCGGCCACGTGGCCGATGAGCTTGCCGAGCCCGCCCGCGAGCGCGTGGCCGAGCCCGTTGAAACCGGCGATGTCGATGAGTGTCGCCTCGAGCGCGCAGCTCGCCACGAGCACGCCGACGAAGCCGAGCCAGAGTCTGATCGTGCCCGGGCCGCGCAGGCCCGCGCCGCCCGGCAGCACGGACTTGACGAGACGCCAGATCAGAGGGATGAACCAGACGGCCGAAACGCCGAACCAGCCAGGAACTACCGTGTGCATGCCAAAGATGTACGTAGAGAAGGTGTGCGACGTGTGGAGTGTAACCGCTCGGCCTCTGCGCGCCGCCATCCACATGAGGGTCGTGTTGCGCGCGGTACGGCGGGCGTTGCGCGGCCGACACGCCAGAGACCCTGCGCGCGCCGCTTTGGTTCGCGCGCAACAAAAAAAGCGCCGCGCCGGGTAAGGGCGCGGCGGCTCATGCGCGCAGCGTTCACTGCGCCGGTTTGGCGTCGGAGGCGGCGCCGGGCGTCGCGGCCGGGCCCGTGCCTGGCTCGGCGCCCTGCTCGGCGAACGTCAGGCGGTCGCCGTTTTCGAGCACGAGAAAGAGCGATTGCGGATGGCGCATCTGCACGCCCGATCGCGCGATATGCGAGAGCGCTTCGAGATAGGCGCCCTCGATATCGCCGCCTGCGCCGATGCACGCCATGCGCGTGCCGCCGAGCTGGCTGAACGAGAGCAGGCCGTTCTTGAGCCTGTAGGCGCCGAAGTAGCGGTTGCAGCCCGAAAAGCCGCTTGCGCGGCGCTGGCCGTTCTCGGTCGAGAGGTCGAGCGTAATGGGGCGGGCGTCGGGGTTTTCGGCGTTGCCGGCATCGGCGTTGCGCCCCGGCAGGGCGCGCATCGTGCCGTCGGCGCGCTTCCATTCGACGAGCTGCCAGTGGGTGTTGTCGAGCAGCTGCGTCGTGGCGGGGTTGAACGGATCGGGCAGCGGCGCGGAGGCGTCCGTGTGCACAGGCAGCTTGCACGCGCACACCAGCAGGGCCGCAGCGAGCATCGCCGTGCGCGAGGCCAGCTTTCGCGCGAATTTGCCTCGGGCAGGGCGCAGGCGCGGGCGCATATTCATGCGCGGGCTCTCGCTCGGCGTCTGGCTAATAGGCATCGCATCGTTCCTCGTAATCGACGAAGGCGTAAGCGTAACGCACCGCGCTGCAGCATGCGAGCGCAAACGTGCGCGCGCCGTGCTGGAAGCGGGCGGCCGCCGACGCGCCAAAGCGCCGCGCCGCGGCGGGGTCGCGTGTTAACATCGGCGCTCTTACGCATTTGCGCCATACCGCCATTCTGGAGACATCATGCAAACCCGCCCCCGCATCGGCACGCCGCTTTCCGCTTCCGCCACCCGTGTCATGCTGCTCGGCGCGGGCGAGCTTGGCAAGGAAGTGATCATCGCGCTGCAACGTCTCGGCGTCGAGGTGATCGCCGTCGATCGTTACGAAAATGCGCCCGGCCATCAGGTCGCGCATCGCGCGCACGTGATCGACATGGCCGATCCCAAGGCGCTGCGCGCGCTCATCGACGCCGAACGCCCGCATCTCGTCGTGCCCGAAATCGAAGCGATCGCCACCGACGCGCTCGCCGCCGTCGAGGCCGAGGGTGTCGCCGAGGTGATCCCCACCGCGCGCGCCGCGCAGCTCACGATGAACCGCGAGGGCATCCGCCGCCTCGCCGCCGAGGAACTCGGCCTCGCCACCTCGCCTTATGCGTTCGCCGATTCGCTCGACGAGTTGAAGGCGGGCGTCGCCAAGGTCGGCTATCCGTGCGTGGTGAAGCCGGTGATGTCGTCGTCGGGCAAGGGGCAGTCGGTCGTGCGCAGCGACGCCGACGTCGAGCGCGCCTGGGAATATGCGCTGGCGGGCGGCCGCGTGAACCGCGGTCGCGTGATCGTCGAGGGCTTCATCAACTTCGACTATGAAATCACCCAGCTCACCGTGCGCGCCATCGACCCGGCCAGCGGCCAGGTGCAAACGTATTTCTGCGATCCGGTCGGCCACCTCCAGGTGGACGGCGACTACGTCGAATCGTGGCAGCCGCAGCCGATGAGCGCGAAGGCGCTCGAACGCTCGCGCGAAATCTCGCACAAGGTGACCGAGGCGCTGGGCGGGCGCGGTCTCTTCGGCGTCGAGCTGTTCGTGCGCGGCGACGAGGTGTGGTTCTCGGAAGTGAGCCCGCGCCCGCACGACACGGGGCTCGTCACGCTCGCGTCGCAGCGCTTCTCCGAGTTCGAACTGCATGCGCGCGCGATTCTCGGCCTGCCCGTCGATACGACGGCGCGCGGTCCGGGCGCCTCGGCCGTGATCTACGGCGGCATGGACGCGCGCGGCATTGCGTTCGAGGGCGTCGCTCAGGCGCTGGCCGTGCCGGGCGCGGATCTGCGCCTGTTCGGCAAGCCCGAGAGCTTCGTGAAGCGCCGCATGGGCGTCGCGCTCGCCACCGGCGCCGACACCGACGAGGCCCGCTCGCGCGCCCGCGAAGCGGCCGCGGCGGTGCGTCCGGTGCCGGGCGACACTGCGCAGTGAGCGCGCAGTGAGCGTATAGCGCGGCGCCAACGCAACCCACGGAGAACACGATGATCGATGCTCGAAGCGGTGCAATCCGGTTGGCGGCAGCGTGCGGTCTCGCCGCCGCGCTGCACGTGGGCGCGGCGAGCGCGGCAAATGCGGCAGCCCCGCTCGAAGTGCGTGACATCCAGGTCCAGTCGCGCCACACGTTCAGCTACACCTGCGCCAACAGCAAGACATTCAAGGTCACCTATCTGAACGCGGCCAACGGCCAGAGCTTCGCCCTCGTGCCCGTGGCAGGCCGCAAGCTCCTTTTCGTCGGCGTGATCGCGGCCTCGGGCGTGAAGTACGTCGCCGACCGCTACACGTGGTGGACCAAGGGTCCCGGCGCCGATCTCTACGACGTCACGTCCGACGCGAGTCCGAAGCCGGTGCTCTCGGGCTGCGCGACGATCATGCGCTGACGCCGAACGCACGCTTCACGACGCATTCCGCCTCGCGGGAGTAACCTGACGGCCTGTTCGCGAAAGCCGGCTGCCGCCCGCGCCGCCGGCCACGCTCTTGCCAGCGAGGTGGTCGATGAAAGCATCGGATCTGTTCGTGAAGGCGCTCGAAGCAGAAGGCGTCGATTATGTGTTCGGTATTCCAGGGGAAGAGAACCTCGATCTGCTCGAATCGCTGCGGCGCTCGAAGATTCGTCTGATCGTCACGCGCCACGAGCAGGCCGCAGGCTTCATGGCTGCCACTTACGGACGGCTGACGGGCCGCACCGGCGTGTGCCTGGCCACGCTCGGGCCCGGCGCCACCAACTTCGTGACCGCCGCGGCCTACGCGCAGCTGGGCGGCATGCCCATGCTGATGGTCACGGGCCAGAAGCCCATCAAGTCGAGCAAGCAGGGCCACTTCCAGATCGTCGACGTGGTGCGCATGATGGAGCCGCTCACCAAGTACGCGCGGCAGATCGTTTCCATCGGCAACATTCCGGCGCTCGTGCGCGAGGCGTTTCGCCAGGCCGAGCAGGAGCGGCCCGGTGCCGTGCATCTCGAGCTGCCCGAAGACGTGGCCGACGAAGAGGGCGACGGCAAGCCCATTCCCAAGAGCTTCAGCCGCCGGCCCGTGGCCGAGGAAAAGGCCGTCGCGCACGCGGTCGGGGCGATCTGCAAGGCACGCCATCCGCTTCTCATGATCGGCGCGGGCGGCAACCGCAAGACCACGCGCAACGTGCTGCGCGAATTCGTCGACGAGACCGGCATACCGTTCTTCACCACGCAGATGGGCAAGGGCGTGATCGACGAGTCGCATCCGCTCTGGCTCGGCAATGCCACGTTGTCGGACGGCGACTTCGTGCATCGCGCGATCGAGCACGCCGATTGCATCATCAACGTCGGCCACGACGTGATCGAAAAGCCGCCGTTCTTCATGCGCAGCGCGGAAGAGAAAACCGTCATCCACGTGAATTTTCTCGGCGCGGAAGTCGACCCCGTGTATTTCCCGCAGATCGAGGTGGTGGGCGACATCGCCAACGCCGTGTGGCAGCTCAAGGAAAGCCTGAAACCGCGCGAGCACGCGTGGGACTTCGCGCGCTTCGAGGAGATCAAGCGCCATTTCGAGGCGCATCTCGCCAAAGGCCAGCACGACGAGCGCTTTCCCCTGTACCCGGTGCGGCTCGTGCACGACGTGTACGGCGCGATGCCCGAGGACGGCATCCTGTGCCTCGACAACGGCATGTACAAGATCTGGTTCGCGCGCTACTACCGCGCGCGTGAACCCAATTCGATCCTGCTCGACAACGCGCTCGCCTCGATGGGCGCGGGGCTGCCTTCGGCCATCGCCACGAAGATCGTGCATCCGCAGCGCAAGGTCGTGGCGGTGTGCGGCGACGGCGGTTTCATGATGAATTCGCAGGAACTGGAGACGGCGGTGCGCCTGAAGCTCGATCTCGTCGTGCTGCTGTTGCGCGACGACGCGTTCGGCATGATCCGCTGGAAGCAGGAGAACATGAATTTCCCCGATTACGGGATGACGCTGCAGAACCCCGATTTCGTCGACTATGCGCAGAGCTACGGCGCGCATGGCCATCGCGTGGGCTCGGCGGACGAACTCAAGCCGCTCGTCGAGCAGTGCCTGGCGCAACCTGGCGTGCATGTGGTCGACGTGCCCATCGATTACTCGGACAACGAGCGCGTGCTCAATCGCGACATCAAGCGCCTGAGCGCGCAGCTTTGACGCCGCACTTACGGAGAACCCGTCATGCTCAAACCGACTTATCCGTACTATCTGGCCAACGAGGCCGTCGCCGCCAACACCGACCTCGAAGTCACCGATAAATACAGCGGCGAAGTCGCCACGCGCGTCGCGCTCGCCGACGCGAAGGCGATCGACCAGGCCATCGCGGCGGCCGAGGCCGCCATGCCCGCCATGCGCGCGTTCCCGCCGTACAAGCGCCAGGCCGTGATCGATCATTGCGTGGCGCGCTTTCGCGAGCGCTTCGACGAGCTGGCGATGGCGCTGTGCATCGAGGCGGGCAAGCCGATCAACGATTCGCGCGGCGAGGCCACCCGCCTGATCGACACGTTCCGCGTGGCCGCCGAAGAGAGCGTGCGCATCGACGGCGAGATCGTGAATCTCGAGATTTCGGCGCGTGCGAAGGGCTATCACGGCTACGTGAAGCGGGTGCCGATCGGGCCGTGCTCGTTCATCTCGCCGTTCAACTTCCCGCTCAATCTGGCGGCCCACAAGGTCGCGCCGGCGCTCGCTGCGGGCGTGCCGTTCGTGCTCAAACCCGCGAGCCGCACGCCGGTGGGGGCGCTCATCATCGGCGAGGTGCTGGCGGAAACCGACCTGCCCAAGGGTGCGTTCTCGATCCTGCCGGCGCACCGCGACGGCGCCGACCTCTTCACCACCGACGAGCGCTTCAAGCTGCTCTCGTTCACGGGCTCGCCCGCGGTGGGCTGGGACCTCAAGAAGAAGGCCGGCAAGAAGAAGGTGGTGCTGGAACTGGGCGGCAATGCGGCGGCCATCGTCGACGGCGATCAGGGCGGCAAGCTCGACTACGTCGTGGACCGGCTGGCGTTCGGGGCGTACTACCAGTCGGGGCAGAGCTGCATCGGGGTGCAGCGCATTCTCGTGCACGCGTCGATTTACGACACGCTGCGCGAGAAGCTCATCGCCAAGGTCAAGACGCTCAAGATGGGCGACCCGAAGGACGAGAAAACCTTCGTCGGGCCGATGATCTCCGAGTCCGAGTCGAAGCGCCTCGCGGGCTGGATGGAGAGCGCGGTGCTCGCGGGTGCGAAGATCGTCGCGGGCGGCAAGGTGGACGGCGCGATGTTCGAGGCCACGCTGCTCGAAGACGTGCGACGCGACACCGACCTCTACCGCAAGGAGGCGTTCGGGCCGGTCGCGATCCTCGAGCGCTTCGACGACTTCGGCAAAGCGCTCGACATCGTCAACGACAGCGATTTCGGCCTGCAGGCCGGCGTGTTCACCGATTCGCTCGCCAACGCGCACCGCGCGTGGGACGGCCTCGACGTGGGCGGTGTGGTGATCAACGACATTCCGTCATTTCGCGTCGATAACATGCCGTACGGCGGCGTGAAGGACTCGGGCCTCGGGCGCGAGGGCGTGCGCTACGCGATCGAGGATATGACCGAACTGCGGTTGATGGTGATGCGCGAGACGTGGTGAGCAGGGAGCAGCGGGTTGGCGGAAAAAGGGAGCGATGCTTCGCCGCATGGCGTGTGAGGATTTCCCATGCGCCGCTTTGCAGAACGCGTGGCCCGCTGCCATAGGGATTTATGCCAAGGTGCTACAATACCGGCCTTTCGGCCCTTTGCGCCTGCCACAAAGGGCGGGCAGAACGCCGGCAGAAAGCAAGCAGCAAGCAGGCAGCAAGCCGCCCCGAGGCTTGCTGGATCGGCCTGAATTGCCGGTCGAGCCATTTTGACATTTCCGGTGCGCAGCCAGTCAATAGACGAGGACGGCGCCGGAACCATCTGGAATCGAGCGAGTCTGGCTGGGTTGAACCCGAGCGAGCGCGGCGATGGAGCCAGCGCCCCGTCCCCGGCAGATTGTCTCGTCGTCCACGGGCCGTCCCGGGCCATCCGTTTGCCGGGAGGCCCTCGCGGGCGTGTGTTCCGCCCGTCGCCGCAGGGCGCCTGACGTGTTGTCCGGCGCCTTTGATCGACCTGCAATGCCCAGCAGTGACCTTTTGAGGCGCTCCCGCGCCTTGCGCGAATAGCGCCTTTATAGCGAAGCCACCATGTCCGACACAGCCGTCACGCCCAGCACTGCGAACTTTGACCAGTTTGGTCTGGCCCCCGAAATTCTCCGGGCCATCAAGGAGCAGGGCTACACGACGCCCACGCCGATCCAGGCAGAGGCGATTCCCGTGGTGCTCACGGGCCGCGACGTGCTGGCTGCAGCGCAGACTGGCACGGGCAAGACGGCGGGTTTCTCGCTGCCGATCCTGCAACGCCTCTTGCCGATGGCGAGCACGAGCGCCTCGCCCGCCCGCCATCCCGTGCGCGCGCTGATTCTCACGCCCACGCGCGAGCTGGCCGACCAGGTCGCCAACAACGTGCGCACCTATGCCCAGCACACGCCGCTGCGCAGCGCGGTGGTGTTCGGCGGCGTGGACATGAATCCGCAGTCCGACGAGCTGCGCCGCGGCGTGGAAATCCTGATTGCGACGCCTGGCCGCCTGCTCGACCACGTGCAGCAAAAGACCACGAACCTGGGTCAGGTGCAGATGCTCGTGCTCGACGAAGCCGACCGCATGCTCGACATGGGCTTCCTGCCCGACCTGCAGCGCATCCTGAACCTGCTGCCGAAGGAGCGCCAGACGCTGCTGTTCTCGGCCACGTTCTCGGGCGAGATCAAGAAGCTTGCCGCGACCTATCTGCGCACGCCGCAGACCATCGAGGTGGCGCGCAGCAACTCCACCGCGACCAATGTCACGCAGGTGGTGTACGAAGTCGCCGAGGGCGACAAGACCGGCGCGGTCGTTCAGTTGATCCGCGACCGGGGCCTGAAGCAGGTGATCGTGTTCTGTAACAGCAAGATCGGCGCGAGCCGTTTGGCGCGCCAGATCGAAAAGCAGGGCATCGTCGCGGCCGCGATCCACGGCGACCGCACGCAGAACGAGCGCATGCAGGCGCTCGACGCCTTCAAGCGCGGCGAAATCGAAGCGCTCGTGGCAACCGACGTGGCCGCGCGCGGCCTCGACATTGCCGAACTGCCCGCCGTCATCAACTTCGACCTGCCGTTCAACGCCGAAGACTACGTGCACCGCATCGGCCGCACCGGCCGCGCGGGCGCCTCGGGTGACGCGCTGTCGCTGTGCAGCCCGAACGAGAAGAAGCAGCTCGCCGATATCGAGAAGCTCATCAAGCGTCCGCTGACCGTGGAGCGCCTCGTGGTCGACGTGCCGGTGCCGCATCACGAGGGTGGCGGCCGCCGCCGCGAGCGCGACGGCTATGAAAGCCGCGAAGGCCGCGGCGAGCGTGGCGAGCGCGGTACGCACCGCCGCGCGGCGTCGTTCGAGCGCCCGCATCATCATCGTTCGCAGCCGATCGACGACTTTTTCCTGAAGCCCTACGAGCCCTCGGCGGCTGCGCGCAGCAAGGCCGAAGACAAGCCCGCGAACGCCGCGCCGCAAAAGCAGCAATCGAAGCAGCCGCTCGCGGCGCTGCTGGGCGGCCTCGGGTCGTCGTGGCGCAACAAGCCGACGTCGTCTTCGTCGAGCTGAGTTCGCGCGCGAAAGATTCGCGCGGCGCAGAAAAAACGGCATGTCGCTCCAGGCGGCATGCCGTTTTTGTTTATGCGGCCGGCAATTGCGCGAGCCGCCGCTTCCATGCTTCGATCGCGTCGAGCTGGAACGCTGCGAGCGTCGCGGGCGCGGGATCGCGCAATGCGAGGCCCAGGTGCCGCGCCGCGGCCATCAGCGCTTCCAGAGGGCGTGATGCATCGAGCGCCTGCGCCCCGGTCTGCTTCGAGAGCTTTTCGCCATCCGCGTTCGTCACGACCGGCACATGCAGATACGCGGGCGTCGGCACGCCGAGACACTGCTGGAGCCAGATCTGCCGCGCCGTCGAGTCGAGCAGGTCCGCGCCGCGCACCACGTGTGTGATGCGCTGGTCGGCGTCGTCCACGACGACGGCGAGCTGGTAGGCCCACTGGCCGTCCGCTCGGAGCAGCACGAAATCGCCAACCTCGGTAGCGAGGTCCTGCTCCTGTGGGCCTTGCCAGCGGTCGTCAAAGCAGATTAGTGCGGGATTGGCGCGCGGGCCGGCAGGTTCGCGGTCAGTTTCGTCCGCGGTTTCATCGTCGGGCACGCGCAGCCGCCACGCGCGGGCGCGCTTGCCGTGCAGGCCGTCGCGGCAGGTGCCCGGATAGATCAGCGTGGTGTTGCGCTGATGCGCGCACAGTTGCGAATCGGCGATTTCCTTGCGCGTGCAGCCGCACGGGTAGACGTGGCCCGAGGCAATCAGCCGGTCGAGTGCCGCGCGGTAAAGACCGGTGCGGCGGCTTTGCCATTCGGGTGGTTCGTCGGCGTGAAAGCCGAAGGCCGCAAGCGTCGCGAGAATGTCTTCGGCTGCGCCCGGCACCGTGCGCGGGCCGTCGATGTCCTCCACGCGCACGAGCCAGGCGCCGCCGTGCGCCCGCGCGTCGAGCCAGCTCGCGAGCGCCGAAACGAGCGAGCCGAAATGCAGCGGGCCAGTGGGCGAGGGCGCGAAGCGCCCGCGATACCCTTCTTGGGGTGTTGCGCTCACGCGCGCGGCTTGCTTAAGCGGCAGCCTGAGCCGCCGCATCCGTCGCGCCCGCGCGCTCCGGATGGCACGCCGGACAGCTCTTGCCCACCACGTAGAGCGGCGAAGCCTGCTCCTGCGGCGTCACGACGGCGCGGCACGCGAAGCACTGCACGGTGTCCGTCGGTTCGAGCTGCGGATTGAGCGCGGTGCGCTGGTCGAACACGAAGCAGTCGCCGTTGTAATGTGCGCCGCCCACTTCCTCGAAGTAGTTGAGAATGCCGCCTTCGAGCTGGTACACGTGCTCGATGCCCACTTCCTTCATGTGGATGGCCGCCTTTTCGCAGCGGATGCCGCCCGTGCAGAACGACACGACCGTCTTGCCTTCGAGGTCGGCGCGGTTCGCCTCGATCACGCCGGGGAATTCGCTGAACTTGTCGATGCGGTAGTCGAGCGCCTTGTCGAACGTGCCGAGGTCGATTTCGAACGCGTTGCGCGTGTCGAGCATGACGACGGGGCGGCCTGCGTCGTCGAAGCCGCGGTCGAGCCATTCCTTGAGCACGACGGGCGCCACGGAAGGCGCGCGGCCTTCCTCGGGGCGGATCGCGGGCTTCTTCATCGTGATGATCTCGCGCTTCAGGCGCACGAGCATGCGGTTGAAGGGCCGCGTTTCGGAGAGGCTTTCCTTGAACCGCAGCGTCGCGAACTTGCCCTCGAAGAGCGGATCGTGGTTGATGTAGTCCATGAAGGCGCGCACGTTGCCTTCATCGCCGGCGACGAACAGGTTGATGCCTTCCGGCGCGAGCAGGATCGTGCCCCGCAAATCGAGCGATTGGCAGCGCTCGAGCACGAGCGGACGCCACTCGGCGGTCTTCTCGAGCGTGGCGAACTGGTAAGCGGAGAGATTGAGGATACGCATGGTGCAACTGGAAAAGCGCCATAAAAGCGCGCGTGAAACCGGAGCCGGGCGCGCGTGCTTGCCTGTCAATGTCGGGGCCAAACTGCGGTCCCCCGAAAACGGGAATTGGGGCAGGGCGCGCGGCGGGCGCAATCCGCTATTATCCCTCAATCGCGCCTCGCGCCGCCTGCGGCGTAGTCGACATGCGGTGCGGCGGCCCCGCGCCCGCGCAAGGTCCTGGCCAGACGGCCAGCATCACCTGCTCATGCGAGCGTGTGCCGAAAATCGCGTGCCCCTGAAGGTACAATGACGGCCATGTCAGATCCCCGCTTCGTCCATCTCCGCGTCCACTCCGAATTCTCGATTGCCGACGGCATCGTGCGCCTCGACGACCTCGTTAAGGCGGCGGCCAAAGACGGCCAGGGCGCGCTCGCGCTCACCGACCTCGGCAACGCATTCGGCCTCGTCCGTTTCTACACCGAAGCCCGCGGCAAAGGGGTCAAACCCATCGCCGGCTGCGACGTCTGGATCACCAATCCCGACGACCGCGACAAGCCGTCGCGCCTCCTGCTGCTGGTGAAGAACAAGCGCGGCTACCTGAATCTGTGCGAGCTGCTTTCCAAGGCGTGGCTCACGAACCAGTATCGCGGCCGCGCGGAAGTCGACGTTGCCTGGCTCGAAGAAGGACTCGGCGAGGGCCTGCTTGCGATCTCGGGTGCGCAACAGGGCGACGTGGGGCTCGCGCTCGCGGCGGGCAATGCGGAAAGTGCGAAGCGCCATGCGCAGCGCTGGGCGAAGCTGTTCCCGAACGCGTATTACATCGAGCTGCAGCGCTGCGGCCAGCCCGGCGGCGAGCAGTATGTCGAGCAGGCGGTGGCGCTCGCGTCGCAACTGAAGCTGCCGGTGGTCGCCACGCACCCCATGCAGTTCATGACCGACGAGGAATACACCGCGCACGAAGCGCGCGTGTGCATCTCGGAAGGCGACATCCTCGCGAATCCGCGCCGCCAGAAGCGCTTCACGACCGATCAGCGTTTTCGCACGCAGGAAGAAATGGCCGCGCTGTTCGCGGACATTCCGTCGGCAATCGCGAACACCATCGAAATCGCGCGGCGCTGCAATCTCACGCTCGAACTCGGCAAGCCGAAGCTGCCGCTGTTCCCGACGCCCGACGGCCTCTCGCTCGACGACTATCTCGTGCAGCTGTCGAGAGAAGGTCTCGAAAAGCGCCTCGTGCAGCTGTATCCGAACGAAGCCGAACGCGAACAGGAGCGCGCGCGTTACAACGAGCGGCTCGAATTCGAGTGCGGGACCATCATCAAGATGGGCTTCCCGGGCTACTTCCTGATCGTTGCGGACTTCATCAACTGGGCGAAGAACAACGGCGTGCCGGTGGGACCGGGCCGGGGTTCGGGCGCGGGCTCGCTGGTCGCGTACGCGCTCGGCATTACCGACCTCGATCCGCTGCGCTACAACCTGCTGTTCGAGCGCTTCCTGAATCCGGAACGCGTATCGATGCCCGACTTCGATATCGACTTCTGCCAGCACGGGCGCGACCGCGTCATTCAGTACGTGAAGGAAAAGTACGGCGCGGATGCCGTCTCGCAGATCGCCACCTTCGGCACCATGGCCGCAAAGGCCGCGGTGCGCGACATCGGCCGCGTGCTCGATCTCGGCTATAACTTCACCGACGGCGTCGCCAAGCTGATTCCGTTCAAGCCGGGCAAGCACGTCACCATTGCCGACGCGATGAAGGAAGAGCCGCTTCTGCAGGAGCGCTACGACAACGAAGACGAAGTGCACCAGCTGCTCGACCTCGCGCAGCTCGTAGAAGGTCTCACGCGTAACGTGGGCATGCACGCTGGCGGCGTGCTGATCGCGCCGGGCAAGCTCACCGACTTCTGCCCGCTCTACACGCAGGGTGACGAAAGCGGCGTCGTGAGCCAGTACGACAAGGACGACGTGGAAGCCGTCGGCCTCGTGAAGTTCGACTTTCTGGGCCTGACCACGCTCACGATTCTCGACTGGGCCGAGCGCTATATCCGCATGCTCGATCCGTCGAAGCAGGACTGGTCGCTCGCCCAGGTGCCGCTCGACGACGCGCCGTCGTTCCAGATCCTCAAGAAAGCGAATACGGTCGCCGTGTTCCAGCTGGAAAGCCGCGGCATGCAGGGCATGCTGAAAGACGCGCAGCCCGACCGCTTCGAGGACATCATCGCGCTCGTGGCCTTGTACCGTCCGGGCCCGATGGACCTGATCCCGAGCTTCTGCGCGCGTAAGCACGGCCGCGAAGTGGTGGAGTATCCCGATCCGCGCGTCGAACCTGTTCTGAAAGAGACCTACGGCATCATGGTCTACCAGGAGCAGGTGATGCAGATGGCGCAGATCATCGGCGGCTACTCGCTCGGCGGCGCGGACTTGCTGCGTCGCGCGATGGGCAAGAAAAAGCCCGAGGAAATGGCCAAGCACCGCGAGATCTTCGCGGAAGGCGCGGCGAAGAACGGCCTCACGCGCGAGAAGGCCGACGAGACCTTCGACTTGATGGAGAAGTTCGCGGGCTACGGCTTCAACAAGTCGCACGCGGCCGCTTACGCGCTGCTCGCCTATCACACGGCATGGCTCAAGGCGCACCATCCGGCCGAATTCATGGCGGCGAATATGTCGCTCGCCATGGACGACACCGACAAGGTGAAGATCCTCTTCGAGGACTGCCTGACCAACAAGATGGTCGTGCTGCCGCCGGACGTGAACGCCTCGGCGTATCGCTTCGAGCCGGTGGCCGATGCCAGCGTGGCCGAAGGCAAGCGCTCGCGCACGATCCGCTACGGTCTCGGCGCGATCAAGGGCAGCGGCCAGAACGCCATCGAAGAAATCTTGCGCGCGCGTGAAGAGGGCGGCCCGTTCAAGGACCTGTTCGACTTCTGCGAGCGCATCGACCGTCGTCTCGTGAACCGCCGCACCATCGAAGCGATGATCCGCGCCGGCGCGTTCGACACGATTCACGCGAACCGCGCGCAGTTGCTCGCGTCCGTGCCGATGGCGATGGAAGCCGCCGACCAGGCGAGCGCCAACGCCATGCAGGCCGGCCTCTTCGACATGGGCGACGCGCCGCTCGCCGCGCACGAACTGGTGGACGAGCCGGCGTGGGGCGAGAAGCGCAAGCTCCAGGAAGAAAAGGCGGCGCTGGGCTTCTACCTCTCCGGCCACCTGTTCGACGCCTACAAGGACGAAGTGCGCCGCTTCGTGCGCCAGAAGATCGGCGAGCTGAAAGAAGGGCGCGACAAGCTGATCGCTGGCGTGATCGCCTCGTTGCGCACGCAAATGACCCAGCGCGGCAAGATGCTGATCGCGCTGCTCGACGACGGCACCGGCCAGTGCGAAGTGACGGTGTTCAACGAGCAGTTCGAGGCGCACAAGGCGCTCTTCAAGGAAGACGAGTTGCTCGTCGTGCAGGGCGGGGCGCGCAACGACGCGTTCACGGGCGGCATCCGCTTCACGGTGGATACCGTGATGGACCTGGAGCGCGCGCGCAGCCGCTACGCGCAAGCCGTGAAGCTGCAGATGAACGGCAACGCCAATGCCGGTGCGCTGCGCACGGTGCTCGAAGCGTATCGCGCGAAGCCCGACGACTCGCTGCCGGCGCCTGCCACGGAAACGCGCGGCCGCGGCGGCTTCGGGCGCGATCGCGGCGAGCGCGCGCAGGCGGTCATTCCGAACGGGCTCGCGGTGCAGATCGCCTATCGCAACGATCGGGCGGAAGGCGAAGTGCGTCTGGGCGACGCCTGGCGCGTCAAGCCCACCGACGACCTGCTCGCCGCGCTGCGCGGCGAGTTCGCGGGCAGCGAAATCGAGATCGTTTATTGACGGGATGGGGCGGCGTGGCAGTTTTCACTGCTGCCATGCCATGCCATGCCATGCCATGCCATGCCATGCCATGCCGTCGTTCGGCCAAACGCGCGTTTAGCTCGCGAGTTCGGCCAGACCGCGTTCGGCGCGCACGGTGCCGTCCGCGATACGCACCTTGACCCGTTGCTCGTTGGAGTTTGCCTGCGCACGCGGCTGCTCGCGGTGCCACAGGTGGAAGATTTCCGTCGCATAGGCGCCGAGCTTGCGGTGCACGCCGCAATTGGCGAGCCGGGCCACGAAATCGGCGTCCTCGTGCCCCCAGCCGGTGAAGCTGGTGTCGAACCCGTTCACGCGCTCGATGTCGCTGCGCCAGGCGCTCATGTTGCAGCCCTTGATGCCGCGCCACTTGAACTGCTCGATCACACGCCACTTGCGATCCGGCAGCTTGACGAAGAGGGGCGCGATCTTGTTGACGTGGCCAGCGAGGCGTTGCTGCACCCAGAAGCCGAAGCCCTTATCCGCAAGCGGAATCGTCTGCGCGATCACCTGTTGCGTGAGCGTTTCGTCGAGCAGGATGCGGCTGCCGGTGATGATGGCGTGCACGCTTGCGAGCTGCCGATGGCGCGCAACGAAATCGTGCTGCGCGACGCAGTCGCCGTCGAGAAAGATCAGGTAATCGCCGCGGGCCTGCACGATGCCCTTGTTGCGAATCTCGGCGAGGCGAAAGCCGTCGTCCGGGTGCCACACGTGCTCCATGCGCACCGGGCTCGACGCCGCGCAGCGCTCGACGGTTGCGCGTGTCGCATCGGCCGAGCCGTCGTCGGCGACGATGATTTCGTAGCGCGTGTCGGACTGCGCGCTCAGGCTGGCCAGTACCCGTTCGAGCGCATCGGGCCGGTTATAGGTGCTGACGATCACCGAAACCAGCATGTCGCGACGCGCGTTCATCGGCTCTCCGGTGCGGCGTCGCGGGTTTTTGCGGCGGCGGACTGCTGGGTCTCGAGGAGCATGAGCTTCAGGTAGCGGTAGTAGGTGCCTTCGGCGTTGGAGATCGCCAGCACGAAGCCCATTTTGCCGTCGAGGAAGCCGCGCTGGATGATCCAGCTGCGCACGAAGGACCAGAAGCCGTGCAGCAGCGCCTTGCGCAGGCCGCCGCGCTTGCCGCGCGCTGCGCCCTGGGTCGCGCCGTAGGTCGAATAGCTGTCGATTTTCCCGAGCACTTCGGAGAAGTCGCGGAAGCTGTAGTGAATCAGCGCCTGAGCGAGCGTGCCGATGCGCGCCTCGGGCGCGGCGATCACGCGTTCGTGCACGAGATCGTTCGAGAAGCGCGCCGCGTCGCGGCGAAAGAGCCGCGTCACATAGTCGGGCGACCAGCCGGAATGGCGGATCCACTTGCCGCAGTAGTTCGACTGGCGAGGCACGCGGAACAGGTCGGCGCCGTTCGTCTTCACGCTTGCGAGAATCTCGTCGCGAAGCAGGGGGGAAACGCGCTCGTCGGCGTCGAGCGAGAGAATCCACGGGCCGCGGGCCGCGTCGAGCGCGCGCTGCTTTTGCGGGCCGAAACCGGGCCAGTCGGTTTCGACGACCGTCGCGCCGAACTCGCGGCAGATGGCCTGGGTGCCGTCCGTGCTGCCCGAATCGAGCACGACGATTTCGTCGACCCAGCCGTGCAGGGAAGCAAGGCAGTCCCGAATATCGTGTGCTTCGTTTTTGACGATGACGATGACGCTGATCGCATCGGGTTTGGCGCTGTCGTTCATCGGCGCTGGCTCGCGATGGCTGGAAGAAGGTGAAGAGGGCGGGACGGCCGGCTGGAGCCGGCCTCGCGTTCGGAGAGCGCTTCGCGCAGACGCTTGCTGCGCGCGCGTTCGTGCCCCGAAGCCGAGTCGCTGAGTATATACAAAAACGCCGGCGGCGACGAAACCGCCCCGGCGCCGGGCCCGTCCGGACGGATACATCGCCTCCTGGGCCGAACGTTTACAATGGCGTACCTGTTTGCCGGGGGGCGGGCAGATTACCCGCATTTTTTTCGAGGAAATTTTGGGCGAGAGATCAACCTTGAGCAAGCCGATCGGCTCCGACACCAAGTCGTCGCCGCTCGTGATTGGCCGGCGGCTGTGGCCGTATGTGAAGCCGCTAATGTGGGTGCTCCTCGCAGGCGTGCTCGCGATGGCTGTGGTGGCGGCCACCGAAGCCGGTATTCCCGCACTGCTCAAGCCGCTGCTCGATCACGGTTTCGGCACGCGCGGCGCTCCGCAAGCGAAGTGGCTGGTGCCTATCGCGGTCATCGGGCTGGCGCTCGTACGCGGCCTCGCGCAATACGCGTCCGGCTATCTGCTGCAGTACGTGTCGAACCGCGTGCTGCTCGCGCTGCGCTTGAAGATGTTCGAGCGCATGATTCACGCGAGCGTCGGCTTCTTTCAGCGCGAAACCGCGAGTACGGTCATCAACGCGATCGTGTTCGAGGTCAACCAGATTCTCGGCGTGCTGCTCGGCGTGCTGGTCACGCTCGTGCGCGACTCGCTCACGGTGATCTTCCTGCTCGGCTATCTGTTCTATCTGAACTGGCGGCTCACGTTGATCGTCGCGGTGCTGCTGCCGGCGATCGGCTGGCTCGTCAGCAAGATCAACCGGCGTCTGCGCCGCCTGAACCGCGAGCATCAGATGCTCACGAACGACCTGTCCTATATCGTCGAGGAGACGGTGGGCGGCTACAAGGTCGTCAAGGTTCACAACGGCGAGCGCTACGAAAAGGACCGCTTCGGCGAAATGAGCCGGCGCCTGCGCGGCTACCAGATGCGCATGACGGTGTCGGGCGGGCTCGCGCAGCCGCTCACGCAGTTCCTCGCTTCGATCGCGCTGGCGATCGTCATCACCATTGCCGTTGTGCAGGCCTCGAACGACCAGACGACGGTCGGCGGCTTCGTGGCGTTCGTCACGTCGATGCTGCTCGTGATCTCGCCGCTCAAGCACCTGATCGACGTGAATCAGCCGCTGCAGCGCGGCATGACCGCGGCCGAGCTGATCTTCGGGCTGATCGACGAGCCGCCCGAGCCCGTGGGCGGCGGCTTGCCGCTCGAACGCGCGCGCGGCGAAGTGGAGTTCCGCGACGTGTCGTTCGCCTATGGGGCGAGCCACCGCGTGACGCTCGACCATGTGTCGTTCCGCATCAACCCCGGCGAAATGGTGGCGCTCGCCGGCCCGTCGGGCAGCGGCAAGACCACGCTCGTGAATCTGTTGCCGCGCTTTTTCGATCCGAGCGGCGGCCAGGTGATGGTCGACGGCGTGTCGATCGCCGATTACGACGTGCATGCGCTGCGCAACCAGATCGCGATGGTGAGCCAGGACGTGGTGCTGTTCAACGACACGGTCGCGAACAACGTCGCCTATGGCCAGACGGCCGACCGCGAGGGCGTGGAGCGCGCGCTGCGCGCCGCCAACCTGTGGGAGACGATCTCGGCGCTGCCCGAGGGCATGGACACCCTGATCGGCGATAACGGCATGAAGTTCTCGGGTGGCCAGCGCCAGCGCCTGGCGATCGCCCGTGCGATCTACAAGGATGCGCCGATCCTGATTCTCGACGAGGCGACCTCGGCGCTCGATTCGGAGTCGGAGCGACATGTGCAGGCGGCGCTGGAAACGCTGATGCGCGGGCGCACGACGCTCGTGATCGCGCACCGCCTGTCGACGATCGAGCGCGCGAACCGCATCCTCGTGATGGATGGCGGCCATATCGTCGAATCGGGCACGCACCAGCAACTGCTCGAGAAGGGCGGCATGTACGCGCACCTGCACAAGATCCAGTATCAGCAGAGCGCCGCCTGAGTCTTCCGGGCGATGACGCGGCGCGCGCGTTCAGGCGCGCCGCGGTCATGAAAGTGCGCCGGCGTGGGCCTGAGCCGCTACGTCTGGAGTGATCAGGCCGCCGCGGGCGCCGTAGCGGGCGCGTGAGCGGCGAGTTGGCGCAGCACCGCGCCGACGACTTGCGCGGGCGGGATGGTATCCACGTTGCCGCTGCCCTGCAGGCCGATGGACCGGCAGGCTTCGGTCAGCCGCAGCGCGGGCGGCTCTTGCTCCCTGAACAGCGAGACGCTGGGCGTTTGCGTGGTGTGGGCGACGTGCATCAGGCCGCCGTCCGCGCCCACGAACAGTTCGGCGTGCGCGACGATCTCGCGTGCCTGAAGGAACGCGAGCTTGCCGGTCAGCGAGCGGATATGTACGCCAGCGGGCGCGCTCGCGCACAACTGCTCCGCGATCTGCGTGCCGTTGTCGGAGCCGAGCACGACGATTTCCTTCGCGGCGCCCACGTTGTCGTACTTGTTCAGCAATTCGACGACTTCGGGCCAGCGGTTGTAGGTACGATCGGGGTCGACGCCGCCCGCCGCGATCGCGATGAACGGACGCGCCGGCAGGAGGCCGCGCACCGACTCGCGCGTTGCCGGCTTGCTGGCGAGATAGGGCTTGCTGATTTCGGCGAGCGTGTCGGCGTCGTGACCGAGCGAGAACACGTCGTTGACGCTCGCGAAGCTGAAGCGGGTCTGGTTGCGGTCGGGGCCGTTGAAGTAACGGAACAGGCCCGCGTACGGCAGCTTCGCGAAGTGCCGGGTCTTGATGCGAATCGAGGGCAGGTTGTACTCGGAGAGCAGGATCGCGTCGTAGCGGCTCGCATCGACTTCGTCCGGGTCGCCGTAGACCTTGCCGAACACGTCGTCTTCGCTGAAAAGCGGCACCAGCGACGGCAGCGCGAGCAGATCGATGCGCATGCCCAGGTCCTTGAGCAGCGCGCGGCCGGCCATGTCCATCGTCGCGTCGCCGAAATTGCGTTTGGCGTAGACCCAGAGGATGCGCTGCGAAGGGTCCAGATGCGCCTGTTCGAGGCGCATCTGGCTGTGCGCCTTCAAAAGAAACTGCTTGTGCAGGTATTTCTTCGCGATCTTGATGCGGCTGGTGCTGCGAAGAAACGACTCCGGCTCGTAAGGCACGCCCGGGTAGGGGATCATGCAGGACCGCGAAACGGCGCGATCGAGCCAGCTTGCCGGCGAAACCCACGAAGTGTTTGAGTTGGTCTGCTGAAACACGGGTCTACTTGCTCTTCAAGATAACCTCTTATTATCACACGATAGCGGCTCGCGCGCTTGACGAAGGATCGGGGACGGCTGCCTTGGCGGGCGCTGCAGGATACGAACTTCCGCGGCGGGTTCGGGTAAGAAGAATGTATGCGTACAATATCGCGTCTCTCGTCATGCTTCGCACCCAAAAAGCCGCGTAGTCAGGACGTTATGAAAGAACCCATTTTCCACGTGTCCATGCTGGCCGTTCTCGCGGCGGGCACGGAACGCACGGATGCCAAATCTGACCCTTTCTAGGGCAAATCTTCATGTTCAGTATTCTGATCCCGACCTGGAACAACCTGCCGTACCTCAAGATGTGCGTCGACAGCATCCGGCGCCATTCTTCGTTCGAGCACGAGATTCTCGTGCACGTCAACGACGGCAGCGACGGCACGCTCGACTGGGTCCGTGAGCAGGGTATCCGCCATACGTGGAGCAAAGGCAACGTGGGCGTCTGCCTCGCCGTGAACGACGTGGCGCGCCTCGCCACGACCGAGTGGATCCTGTTCATGAACGACGACATGTTCTGCACGCCCGGTTGGGATTCGGCCTTCGTCGACGCATTGCGCGAAATCGGCCAGGCGCCTGCCTATCTCGCCTCGCAGATCATCGAGCCGACCGACACCGGCAACGGCCTCGTGACGGTCGCCCACTTCGGCACGGGTCCTGCCGACTTCAACGAGGCGGGGCTGCTCGAATTCGCCGCGAAGATGAACACGGCCGACCGCAACGGCATCGCGCTGCAGCCGACGCTCGTGAGCCGCGAGCTTTGGCTGCGCGTGGGCGGCTATAGCATCGAGTTCGGGCCGGGCATGAGCAGCGACGACGACTTCCTGATGAAGCTCTGGCTGGTCGGCTGTCGCACGTTCCGCTCGGTGGGCGCGAGCCGCATCTACCATTTCGGCTGCCGGACGACGGGACGCATTCGCCGCAACCGCGGCGGCCGCGAATTCCTCCTGAAGTGGGGCGTGACGCAGCGCGACTTCAAGTACAACTACATGGCCCGCACGGCCGACGCCGCGCCGGGCACGCTTCCCAACGTGCCGCGCCCCAACTTCGTGAGCCGTCTCAAGCGGGTGATCTACGCGTTCGGCCTTTACCCGACGCAGGATCTCGAAGCGTGGGAGCCCGATCTGCCTGCGCAGCTCCTGCACACCGCTTCGTTGACTCAAAACGCCACGCCGCGTACGTAATCGCGCCAACGCCGACGGCGCCTTTCGGCGCCGGCTCGCGCGGACTTTGCCTCGAATTGGAACAGTGCCTTAGGATTCTAGGGGTTAACCCTAGGGATTCGTGAGCATACGATGCGTACATCGGTCGCATGCACACACAGTCGCACGTCGGCCGCCTATCCAACTGGAGGTCGTTTCCATGAAGTCCCTGATTCAAGCCGTTGCCGTCGCCACCGTTCTTGCCGCTGCCGCCCTGCCCACCGCTTCGTTCGCGCAGTCGCACTCGACCATCACCCGCGCCCAGGTGCGCGCCGAACTCGTGCAGCTTCAGCAGGTCGGCTACCGCGTCGGTGATGGCGACAACGCTCATTATCCCGAAGCAATCCAGGCCGCCCAGGCGAAGGTCGCCGCGCTGAATGGCGCAAACAGCAGCTACGGCGGCGTGGCGAACGCCTCGCAATCGGGCGGCCGCGCCACGGTTTCACCTGAAGACTGGAACGCGATGTACTCGCGCTAAGCCATCGCGGCGCGCGCCTTTTGTGAAGTCCGCGAAGGGGAAGGGATACGTCAGACGGTGCGAGGCGCTTCGGCTTCGCTGTCCGCGGGTTCCGCGGCGTAGGCCGTTTCCTCCAGCCGCACGAGCAGCGTGCGGGCTTGCGCGAGCGTGTCGCCCGTCATCGGCTGGAACGCGAAGTGCAGCGATTTTTCGAGCTTCGCGAAGTTGCGCCGCGTGCTGCGCGTGTAGGCGGGATCGTAGTGCTGCGCGACGAGCGCCTCGTAAAGCTCTGCCCTGCGATCTTCGTCGAGCAGCTTGCACCACGATTCGATGCGCTCGCGCCCATGCAGCGGCGTGAGCTTGTCCAGTTGCTCGCGGAAATAGGTACGTTCGTCGAACAGGTGCCCGTACTCCTCGAGCAGCAAGTCGATGCGTTCTTTACGCGCGACATCGAGTACGACACACGGCGCTGCATGCAGACGTTCGACGAGCGCGGGCGGCAGCGTGATGATGCCGATGCGCCGGCTTTCGGCCTCGACGAACACGGGGCGCGTGGCGTCGAAGCCGCGCAGCGTCTCTACGAGCGCCGTATCGAACGACTTTTGCGACGGCTGCGCCCGCTCGGGCAGCGCGCCCAGCAACGAACCGCGATGCGCGGCGAGCCCTTCGAGGTCGAGCATCTGCGCGTTCGCTTGACCCAGCGCCTTCAAGAGGCGCGTCTTGCCGCTGCCGGTCGGCCCGGCCAGCACGATATAGCGAAACCCTTCGGGCAGCGTGCCGAGCGCCTCGACGACCGTATGCCGGTACGCCTTGTATCCGCCGTCCAGTTGACGCGCGCGCCAGCCGATCATGTTGAACCAGGCCGTCATCGAGCCGGAGCGCTTGCCGCCGCGCCAGCAGTAGATGAGCGGGCGCCAGTTGCGCGGACGGTCGGCAAACAGCGTGTCGAGATGCATGGCGATATTGCGCGCCACCATGGCCGCGCCCACGCGGGTCGCCTCGAAGGGCGAGTCCTTGTACATCGTCCCGACGATCACGCGCTCTTCGTTGCTGAGCACGGGCGCGTTGATCGCGCCGGGAATGTGGTCCTCGGCAAATTCGAGCGGCGTTCTGACGTCGACGATATCGTCGAATTCGCCGATCTGTTCAATGGTGACGCGCTGGTGATTCAACTGCGATGCTCCGGTGATGCCTGCCACGGCGTCGTGCTACATGAGCACGATGTCGTACTGTTCCTGACTCAGATTCGACTCCACCTGCAACGAAACCGGCTTGCCGATGAAGTCGATCAACATGGCGAGATGCTGCGACTCTTCCTCGAGAAAGAGGTCGATGACCTGCTGTGAAGCGACCACGCGAAACTCGCGCGGATTGAACTGGCGCGACTCGCGCAGAATTTCACGCAGCACGTCGTAGCAAACGGTGCGTGCGGTCTTCACCTGGCCTTTGCCGAGGCAAGTCGGGCAGGGCTCGCACAGCACGTGGGCAAGCGATTCGCGCGTGCGCTTGCGCGTCATCTCCACGAGCCCGAGCTGCGAGAAGCCGTTCACGGTCACGCGCGTGCGGTCGCGCGAAAGGGCTTTCTTCAGCTCGCCGAGCACCTGGTCGCGATGCTCGACGTTCTCCATGTCGATGAAGTCGATGATGATCACACCGCCCAGATTGCGCAGACGCAGTTGCCGCGCGATCGTATGCGCCGCTTCGAGATTGGTCTTGAAGATCGTGTCGTCGAAGTTGCGCGCGCCGACGTAGCCGCCGGTGTTCACGTCGATGGTCGTCATCGCCTCGGTCTGGTCGATCACGAGGTAGCCGCCCGACTTGAGGTCCACGCGGCGCGAGAGCGCGCGCTGGATTTCGGCCTCGATGTTGTAGAGATCGAAGAGCGGCCGCTCGCCCGAATAGTGATGCAGCTTCGGCTGCACGGCGGGCGTGAATTCGGTGGCGAACTCGGTGAGCTTCTGGAACGTTTCGCGCGAATCGACCTGAATGCGCGAGGTCTCGTCGTTCACGAAGTCGCGCAGCACGCGCTGCGCGAGATTCAGGTCTTGATACAGCAGGCTCGTGGCGGGCACGCGCTGCGCCTGGGCGAGTATCGTCGCCCACGTCTTGCGCAGATACGCGACGTCCGCCGCAAGCTCTTCGCTCGTGGCGTCTTCGGCGATCGTGCGCACGATATAGCCGCCTTTTTCGTCGGCGGGCAGCACGGCCGTGAGGCGCGCGCGCACCGCTTCGCGCTCGGCCTCGCTCTCGATCTTCTGTGAGATGCCGATGTGCGGTTCCTGCGGCAAATAGACCAGCGTGCGCCCCGCAATGCTCACCTGCGTGGAAAGGCGCGCGCCCTTCGTGCCGATCGGATCCTTCACGACCTGCACCATGAGCGTTTGCCCTTCGAACACGGTCTTTTCGATGGGCTGATGATGCACGCTCGTATGCGCTTCGCCGGCAATGCGCGGATGCCAGATATCGGCCACATGCAGGAACGCGGCGCGCTCGAGACCGATGTCGATGAACGCGGACTGCATGCCCGGCAGCACGCGCACGACCTTGCCGAGATAGACGTTGCCGACGCGCCCGCGCGACAGCGTGCGCTCGACGTGAAGCTCCTGTACTGCGCCTTGCTGGACCAATGCGACGCGCGTCTCCTGGGGCGTGACGTTGATCAGGATTTCTTCGTTCATGATTTGTTCTAGAAGTCGATGCCCGCGGCGCGCAGGAGGGCGGCCGTTTCGAATAATGGCAAACCCATGATACCCGAATAGGACCCGTCGATTCGCTCGACGAATTCCGCCGCGCGGCCCTGTATGCCGTATGCGCCGGCCTTGCCGAACGGCTCACCGCTCGCCACGTAGCGCGCGATCGCGGCGGGCAGCGCCGGGGCGAAGCGCACGTGCGAGCGCGAGACCGCGACGGGCAGACAGACCCCTTCGGCGTTGACCACGGCCACCGCCGTGAGCACTTCGTGCTCGCGTCCGGCGAGGCGCTCGAGCATCGCATACGCTTCGGCTGCATCGTGCGGCTTGCCGAGAATATGGCCGTCGATGGAGACCGTGGTGTCGGCGGTCAGAATCGGCGCATGCTTGTGCGCGCCCGCGACGAGGCGCGCGCGGGCGGCGTCGGCTTTCGCGGCGCACACGCGCTCGACATAGACGGCGGCTTGCTCGCCGGGCAGCGCGATTTCGAGCGCTTCGGCGTCTTCGTCGGGGCGCGGCAGCAGCAGCTCGAAGCGCACGCCGAGCTGCTGCAGCAGCTCCTGGCGGCGCGGGCTCTGCGAGGCGAGATAGACGAACGGATAGGGCGCGTTGGTGGGCATCGGAGCGTCTTTGTCGTTACGGACTTCGGGTTGACGTGCGCGGCCGCCATTTCGGGCGCAAGCGGGGCTCGAGCGGGGGGCGCAAGCGGGGCGCCGGCGCACGACGAAAGGCGGCGCCCTCGCGCTTTAAACCTGCATCACACGCGATGATAGGGGTGATTCTGCGTGATGGTCCACGCGCGGTAAAGCTGCTCGGCGAGCAGCACGCGCACCATCGCATGCGGCAGCGTCAGGGAGGACAGGCGCAGGAGCGTGTCGGCGCGCGCCTTGAGTTCGGGGTCGAGGCCATCTGCGCCGCCGATCAGGAACGCCACGTCGCGGCCGTCCTGCTGCCACAGCGGCAGCGCACGGGCGAGCTGCATCGTGGTCCAGTCCTTGCCGCGTTCGTCGAGCGCGACGATGCGCGCGTTCTTCGGCAGCGCGGCCTCGATGCGCGTGCGCTCGGCCGCCATGACGCTCTCGGCCGAGCGGCCCGACGAACGCTGCTCGGGCTTCACCTCGCGCAGCTCGATGCGCAGCTCCGGCGGCATGCGCTTCGTATATTCCTCGAAGCCCGCGGCGATCCAGTCCGGCATCTTGTGGCCGACGGCGACGATATGCAGTTTCATCGTGCGGGTCGATGGTCGTTCGCGAACGCGCCGCGCTTACTTCGCGGTCTTACGCGCGGCGCTCTTGCGCGCGGGCTTCTTGACGGCCGGCGCGGCTACTTCTTCTTCGTCCTCGTCGTCCATCGGCTCGCTCGGGCGCGCGCCCACGAAGCCCGTGCTGGCCGCGAGCTTCACGCGCACCGGCTTGTCGCCCCAGATTTCCTCGAGGTTGTAGTACTGGCGCAGCGCGGGCTGGAGGATGTGGACGACCGCGTCGCCGCAATCCACTAGCACCCATTCGCCGATGTCCTCGCCTTCCGTGCTGACGATGTCGCCGCCGGCTTCCTTGACCTTCTCGCGCACGCTGTTGGCGAGCGCCTTGGTCTGGCGGTTCGAGGTGCCGCTCGCGACGACCACGCGGTCGAACAGCTCGGTCAGATGGCTCGTGTTGAAGACGCGGATGTCCTGGGCCTTGACGTCTTCGAGACCGTCGACGATGGCGCGTTGAAGTTTGCGGATGTCCATAGTTACTCGTGTTGCAGATAGAGATGATGTTGAAGGATATAGTCCCACACGGCCGCGGGAAGCTTGTCGGCGGCGGTGCCGCGACGTTGCCCGCTTGCCACGCAGGCCGGCAGGTCGCGCCGGATTTCGGTCGCCGAAACGTCGAGCGCGAGCGTTTCGTCGACCAGCAGGTGACCGTGCGACGTGGTCGCAAGCGCGACAGCGCCGGCACGGCGCGCGGCGGCTTCGCGCGCAACTTCGGGCGGCAGCGCCGCAAAGCCGAAGCCGGGGCGGCTCGCCACGGCCAGATGCGCGAGCGCGAAAAGCTCGCGCCATTCGTGCCACGAATCGAGGTGCAGCAGTTGATCGGCGCCCATTAACAGCGTGAGCGCCGCTTGCGCGTTGCTGTCGCCGCCGTCGACGGCGCGCCGCGCGCGCCAGCGGCGCAGCGTTTCGACCGTGTAGGTCGGGCCGTTGTGCCCGATTTCGTCGGCGTCCACCGTCACCGTCACGCCCGGCAGCGCGAGCGAGGCAGCGGCGGCACGCGTCATGGCGAGCCGATGCTGCGCCGCGGTCACGCCCGGCTTCTGCCACGGTTGCCCGGCGGGCAGCAGGATCAGCTCGTTCAGGCTCAGCACGCGCGCAAAATGGCGCGCGAGCGCGAGGTGGCCCTCGTGGATCGGATCGAAGGTGCCGCCGAGCAGCCCGACGCGCCGTGCGAGCGCGTTGGGCGGGACGGTGAAAGCTTGCGTCACGGCGTCAGACCCAGTCGCGCACGGGCAGGAAGTCGCTGTAGAGGCGCGCTTCCGGCGTGCCCGGCCGTGGCTGCCAGTCGTAGCGCCAGGTGGCGGCCGGCGGCATCGACATGAGGATCGATTCCGTGCGGCCGCCGCTTTGCAGGCCGAAATGCGTGCCGCGGTCGCAGACCAGATTGAATTCGACGTAGCGGCCGCGCCGGTACGCCTGGAACTCGCGTTCGGCTTCGCCGTAGGGCGTCGCCCGGCGCTTTTCGATGATCGGCAGATACGCCTTCAGGAAGCCGTCGCCCACGCTGCGGAGCATGGCGAACGCCTCGTCGAAGCCGCCAGTGGCGTAGTCATCGAAGAAAATGCCGCCCACGCCGCGCGCTTCGTTGCGGTGCTTGAGGAAAAAGTACTCGTCGCACCAGCGCTTGAAGCGCGGGTACAGGTCTTCGCCATAGGGCGCGAGCGCGTCGCGGCACACGCCGTGAAAGTGCTGCGCGTCTTCCTCGAAGCCGTAAAAGGGCGTGAGGTCCATGCCGCCGCCGAACCAGAACACCGGCGCCTCGCCCGCCTTGGTGGCGAGCAGCATGCGCACGTTCATGTGCACGGTCGGGCAGTACGGATTGCGCGGATGCAGCACGAGCGACACGCCCATCGCCTCGAAGCCGCGGCCGTTCAGTTCGGGGCGCGCCGCCGTTGCCGAGGGCGGCAGGGCGTCGCCGGAAACGTCGGAAAAGCCGATGCCCCCGCGCTCGAAGAACTCGCCGCCTTCGATGATGCGCGTGCAACCGCCGCCGCGCAGCTTCTCGCCGGGGCCGCGTTGCCAGTTGTCGGTGGCGAACGGCTTGCCGTCGAAGGCGCCGAGCGTGTCGGCGATCTGCGTCTGCAGGCCGGCCAGCCAGGCGCGGACGGCGGCGCTGTCGGGGTAGGCGCGGTTAGGGGTGTCGGTCATCGATGGAATGGGGACGGCAGCGCACCGGCGCTGGAATCGGGTTATTCGTCGGGCTATGCGTTGGGTTACTCGGACAGACCGCCTGGCGCGGCCTGACACCGGCAGTGTAGCGCCGATTGGCGCGACGTCCGGCGCTAACGGCGGCCGCGCGGGCTGCCGGTCTGCGCGCACTTCGGACTGCTGCGCGGAGGTTGGCTTTTCGGCGCGCGAACCGGCCAGGCGAAAATGCCGTGAGCGCGCCTTTGCGCGGCGGCGCATGGCCGTTCGCTGCCTTTGGGGCCGCATCGAAACGGGCGGCCCCGGCAAAGCACTGCGCTTATTGCTTGCGCCCCGCGGCGCGATGGCCGATGTCGTTGCGATACTGCATGCCGTCGAACGAGATGCGGTTCACGGTTTCGTACGCCACGTTCTGCGCGCTGCGCACCGAATCGGCGAGACCCACCACGCACAGCACGCGGCCGCCCGAGGTCACGAGCTTGCCGTCCACCATCTGCGTGCCCGCGTGGAACGTCACCGAATCGGCGGTTTCCGCGGGGATCTCGCTGATGCGGTCGCCCTTGCGCGGCGTGTCCGGATAGTTGTGCGCGGCGAGCACGACGCCGAGCGCCGTGCGGCGGTCCCACTCGAGCTCGACCTGGTTGAGCGTGCCGGCGATGGCGTGCTCCACGACCTTCGAGAAGTCGCCCTTCAGGCGCGCCATGATCGGCTGCGTTTCGGGGTCGCCCATGCGGCAGTTGAATTCGAGCGTCTTCGGGTTGCCCTGCGCGTCGATCATCAGACCGGCGTAGAGGAAGCCCGTGTAGCGGATGCCTTCCTTCTCCATGCCCGCCACGGTCGGCAGGATGATTTCGCGCATCACGCGTGCGTGCAGCTGCGGCGTGACGATCGGCGCGGGCGAGTAGGCGCCCATGCCGCCCGTGTTCGGGCCCTGGTCGCCGTCCTGCAGGCGCTTGTGGTCCTGGCTCGAGGCGAGCGCGAGCACGTGCTTGCCGTCCACCATGACGATGAAGCTCGCTTCCTCGCCCGTGAGGAATTCCTCGATCACCACGCGCGCGCCGGCGTCGCCGAGCTTGTTGTCGGCGAGCATCATGTCGATGGCCTGGTGCGCCTCTTCCAGCGACATCGCCACGACCACGCCCTTGCCGGCAGCCAGGCCGTCGGCCTTGATGACGATGGGCGCGCCGTTCTTCTCGACGTAGGCGTGCGCCGCGGCGGCGTCCGAGAAGGTCTCGTAGGCCGCCGTCGGGATGTTGTGGCGTTTCATGAACGCCTTGGCGAAGTCCTTCGAGCTTTCGAGCTGCGCGGCTTCCTTCGACGGGCCGAACACCTTCAAGCCGCGCTGGCGGAACACGTTGACGATGCCCGCGGCGAGCGGCGCTTCGGGGCCGACCACCGTGAGGGCGACGCCTTCGCGCTCGGCGAAATCGGCGAGCTCGTGGATATCCGTGATGTCGACGTTGGCGAGCCGCTCGTCCTGCGCGGTGCCGCCGTTACCGGGTGCGACGTAGACGAGCTGCACGCGCGGCGACTGCGCGAGCTTCCACGCCAGCGCATGTTCGCGGCCGCCAGAACCGACGACGAGTAACTTCATGAGAATCCCCGAGAGACCAAGACCAGAAACAGTTGCGGCCGGCGCGCAGTGCGCCGGCCGTGAAAATCGCGAGCAGGAGGCGGGGCCAAAGCAGACCTCGACGCGGCCTCCCGGGCCGACGCCTTATTCCTCGGCGATCGACGCGTTGGTGTACACATCCTGGACGTCGTCCAGGTTTTCGAGAGCGTCGAGCAGTTTTTGCATCTTCACGGCGTCGTCGCCCGTGAATTCGACCTCGTTTTGCGGCTTCATGGTGACTTCGGCCATTTCGGCCTTGAAGCCCGCGGCTTCGAGGGCGGTCTTCACCTTCGTGAAGTCGAACGGCGGACAGACCACTTCGATCGAACCGTCGTCGTTCGTCACGACGTCGTCGGCGCCCGCTTCGAGCGCGGCGTTCATGAGCTCGTCTTCGGGCGTGCCCGGCGCGAACACGAACTGGCCCACGTGATCGAACATGAACGCAACCGAGCCGTCCGTGCCCATGTTGCCGCCGAACTTCGAGAACGCGTGGCGCACTTCCGCGACCGTGCGGGTGCGGTTGTCGGTCATCGTGTCGACGATGACGGCCGCGCCGCCGATGCCGTAGCCTTCGTAGCGGATTTCCTCGTAGTTCGCGCCATCGACGCCACCCACACCGCGCTGGATGGCGCGGTTGATGTTGTCCTTGGGCATGTTGGCGTCGTACGCCTTGTCCACAGCCAGACGCAGGCGCGGGTTCGTATCGGCATCGCCGCCGCCCATGCGCGCCGCGACCTGGATTTCCTTGATGAGCCGCGTCCAGACCTTGCCGCGCTTCGCGTCAGCAGCAGCCTTCTTGTGCTTGATGTTGGCCCATTTCGAATGACCCGCCATACCTTTCTCCGTCTCACGCGCCATGCGCGTGCAGTGTGCAATGTGCTGTTGTCGTTGCGATGTTCCCGGGTGCGGCCTTCGCGCGTCGTTCGCGCGGCGCGCGTGATTTTCGCGCGTGCCTCGCGCGTCATGCCCGCGCAGCATGATGTGCCGGCAGGACGGGACGCAGCGCCCGTTCAGGTGGACCTGAATTTTATCACGCCGGGACCGACCGGCTTCGCCTGCCTTCGTAACGCAACGCCAGACGATTGCCGCTTACGCCGGCCGCTGAGGGCGCTAAGGGGGCAGGATCGGGTGTGCCCGCGCAAGGCGGGGATGGGGCGAGGGCGGCCCGTTTTCCCCGGCCGCCCCTGAACAACCGCGGCGCGGCGGTTAGTTCTTCGTGCCGAAGAGCCGGTCGCCGGCGTCACCGAGGCCCGGAATGATGTAGGCGTGCTCGTTCAGATGCGAATCGAGCGACGCCACGTAGAGCTTCACGTCCGGGTGCGCCTTCTGGAACACGTCGACGCCTTCGGGCGCGGCCACCAGCGCGAGGAACAGGATGCGCTCGCCGGACACGCCGCGGCGCTTGAGCACGTCGATGGCGTGCGCCGCCGAGTAGCCCGTCGCGACCATCGGATCGCAGAGGATGAAGGTGCGGTCCTCGAGGTCGGGCAGCCGCACGAGATACTCGACCGGGCGATGGTCGTCGGCGCGATACACGCCGATATGGCCGACGCGCGCGGACGGCACCAGCTCGAGCAGGCCGTCGGACATGCCCACGCCCGCGCGCAGCACCGGCACGATGGCGAGCTTCTTGCCCGCGATCACCGGCGCATCGATTTCGACGAGCGGCGTTTGCACGCGGCGCGACGCGACCGGCAGGTCGCGCGTGATTTCATAGCCCATCAGCAGCGTGATCTCGCGCAGCAGCTCGCGGAACGTGCGCGTGGACGTGTCCTTGTCGCGCATATGCGTGAGCTTGTGCTGGATCAGCGGGTGATCGAGGATGAAGAGATTCGGGAAACGGCTGTCCTGTTTCATGGCGGGGCGCACAAGGCTGCAAGGGAATCGGAGAAGCGGTCGTGCCGTTGCCGCGCGAGCCCGAAGCTCACGCCCGGGTTGCGCGGTGGCGGCGAGCACGGCCCGCCGCGCGGCAAGCGCTCAAGGCTTGCGAGGGCGCCGGGCCGCGCTACAGGCGCAAGTATACGGTAAGCATGCACCCATCGGCGCGCGCATGGCGCGTGGCGAGGCGACTTCGCTCACCGGTTGCCGGGTCCCGCGCCAGCGGCCTTCCACGCGTCGCGCCCGATTCTTCTAGAATCCCAAAAAGGTCGCAGGGCGGCGCGGCGCAAGGCCTGGCCGTGTCCGCCCTGTCACAGGACGGTCATCCACGCAAAAAGGACACGAAAACGATGGACATGGGCATCGCAGGACGCAACGCGCTGGTGTGCGCGGCCAGCAAGGGACTTGGGCGCGGCTGCGCCGAGGCGCTCGCCGCCGAAGGCGTCAACGTGACGATCGTCGCGCGCACCGCGCAGACACTGGAGGAAACCGCCGCGCAGATCCGCAAGAGCACGGGCGTGGACGTCAAGGCGGTGGCCTGCGACATCACGACCGAAGCGGGCCGGGCCGCCGCGCTTGCGGCGTGTCCGTCGCCGGACATTCTGGTGAACAACGCGGGCGGCCCGCCACCGGGCGACTTCCGCAAGTACACCCACGAGGCGTGGATCGCGGCGCTCGAAGCGAACATGCTCACGCCGATCGCGCTGATCCAGTCCACCATCGACGCCATGATCGCGCGCGGCTTCGGGCGCATCGTCAACATCACGAGTTCCTCGGTGAAGGCGCCGATCGACGTGCTCGGCCTCTCGAACGGCGCGCGCTCGGGGCTCACGGGCTTCGTCGCGGGCGTGGCGCGCCAGGTCGCGGCCACCGGCGTCACGATCAACAACCTGCTGCCGGGCGCGTTCGACACCGACCGCATCCAGGCCACCATCGTCGCGCAGGCGAAGGCGAGCCAGATTTCGGAAGAAGAAGCGCGTGCGCGCCGCATGAAGTCGATTCCGGCCGGACGTTTCGGCACGCCCGAGGAATTCGGCCGCGCCTGCGCGTTCCTGTGCAGCGTGCACGCGGGCTATATCACCGGGCAGAACTGGCTGATCGACGGCGGGGCCTATCCCGGCACCTACTGATATCGAGTCAGCGTTGGGCAGCCGCGGCGCCGCCACCACGACACGCAGCACGACACGCATCACGACAATTACGCACGCAAACCCCACGTCAAGGAGAGTTACGCCATGCCAACCCGCGTCGCACTGATCGCGCACGACCACAAGAAGGATGACATCGTCAAGCTGGCGACCGAATACGTCGATACGCTGCGCCACTGCGAGATCATCGCGACCGGCACGACCGGCTCGCGCATCGAGGCCGCGACGGGCGTGAACGTCGAGCGCATGCTCTCGGGCCCGCACGGCGGCGACCTGCAGATCGGCGCCCGGCTCGCGGAAGGCAACGTCGACATCGTGATCTTCCTGCGCGACCCGATGACTCCGCAGCCGCACGAACCCGACATCAACGCGCTCGTGCGCGCATGCGACGTGCACGACGTGCCGTGCGCGACGAACATCTCGACGGCGCGCATGCTGCTCGACGTGCTCACGCTGCGCCAGAAAAACGCGGTCTGAAGCGCGCCGCGTAGCCCGATTTCAGGAAACCAGCCAGGACAACACCAAGGAGACGTGATGACCAAGGCAATCCGATACGACAAGACCGGTGGCCCCGAAGTGATGAAGTGGGTGGATGTCGACGTGGGCGAGCCGGGCGAGGGCGAGGTGCGCCTGCGCCAGAGCGCGTGCGGCCTCAATTACATCGACGTGTACTTCCGCACGGGGCTCTATCCGCAGGCGCTGCCCGCCGGGCTCGGCATGGAGGCAGCCGGCGAGGTGACGGCGGTGGGCCGCGGCGTGAGCACGCTGAAGGTGGGCGACCGCGTGGCGTATGTCGCGCGCCCGCCGGGTGCCTACGCGCAGGAGCGCGTGCTGCGCGCCGACCAGTTGATCAAGCTGCCCGACGCGATCAGCGACGAAGCCGCCGCTTCGATCATGCTGCAGGGTCTTACGGCGCAATACCTGCTGCGTCGCACGTATCGCGTGCAGGCCGGCGACACCATCCTCATTCAGGCGGCGGCGGGCGGCGTGGGCCTGCTCGTGTGCCAGTGGGCGAAGGCGCTGGGCGCGACCGTGATCGGCACCGTGGGCTCGGACGAGAAGGCCGCGATCGCGAAGGCGCACGGCTGCGATCATCCGATCGTCTACACGCGCGAGGACTTCACGGCGCGCGTGCGCGAGATCACGAACGGCGCGGGCGTGCCCGTGGTGTACGACTCGATCGGCAAGGACACCTACACGAAATCGCTCGACTGTCTTGCGCCGCTCGGCATGTTCGTGAGCTTCGGCAATGCTTCGGGGCCGCTGCCGCCGATCGATTCGTCGGAGTTCGCCGGGCGCGGCTCGCTTTTCTTCACGCGCCCGACGCTCTTCACCTATATCGCGAAGCGCGCCGACTACGAAGCGATGGCCGCCGAGTTGTTCGACGTGGTGTCGTCGGGCAAGGTCAAGACGTCGATCAACCAGCGCTGCGCGCTCGAGGACGTCGGGCAGGCGCATGCCGACCTCGAAGCGCGCAAGACCACCGGTTCGACCGTGCTGATCCCGTGACCTGACACTTGATGCACCGCCGCGGCGCACGGGGCATGCCATCGGCGCTGGCGCATTGATCTGTTCTTTACGTTCCTTGACTCCGTCATGGAGCCCCAAAAGGCGCGCAACGCCAATGTTGCGCGCCTTTTTTCCTCGTGCGCCGTCTCGTGTTCTCGCCCGCGTTTACGCGCTTTTTATACGCGCGCCAAAACCTTTGATCCGGATTTAATGCCTTAGCGGGTAACTTTCTGCCATCCGTCATCCGCGAATGGAGAACACGACAATGGATGTGCTGTATATCGGGGGGCTGGTGGTTTTCGCCGCGCTCACATACGCGTTGATCGCGGGCTGCGAGAAGCTCATGCAGTACCGCCGCGATCAAGGTGCGAAGGGGGTGCGCCCATGACCTGGATCTTCTGGCTATCGGGGGCGGCAACGCTGTTGCTGTTCGTTTATCTCGTCCATGCGCTGCTGCGCGCGGAGGATATCGAATGAACGCCAACAATCTGCTCCAGGCGGGGATTTTCCTCGTCGTTCTGCTCGCGCTCGCGGTGCCCGTATCGGGCTACATGACGCGCGTGCTCGACGGGCGCTCGCGCGTCGTGCGTCTCTTTGCGCCGCTCGAAAACTTCCTCTATCGCATTGCCGGCGTCGATCCGCAGGCCGAGATGAACTGGAAGCGCTATGCGCTCGCCACCATCTCGTTCAACGTGCTCGGCGTGGGCTTTCTCTATGTGCTGCTGCGCATTCAGGGCTGGCTGCCCGGCAACCCGCAGCAGTTCGGTGCGATGACGGTGGACGGCGCGTTCAACACGGCCGTGAGTTTCGTCACCAACACCAACTGGCAGGACTACACGCCCGAGCAAACGGTGAGCTATCTCACGCAGATGCTCGGCCTCACCGTGCAGAACTTCCTGTCGGCGGCGACGGGCATCGTGGTCGTGATCGCGCTGATTCGCGGCTTTGCGCGCCACTCGGTGCAGACCATCGGCAACTTCTGGGTCGACCTCACGCGCACGACGCTCTACATCCTCGTGCCGATGTCGGCGATCATCGCTGCGCTCCTGATGAGCCAGGGCATGATCCAGAACTTCAAGGCGTATCAGGACGTGCCGGTGCTGCAAACCACGACCTACGCCGCGCCGAAGCTCGACGCCCAGGGCAACCCGGTGAAGGACGCGAAGGGCAATCCTGAAACGGTGGACACGAAGGTCACGTCGCAGACGCTCGCCATGGGTCCGGTCGCCTCGCAGGTCGCGATCAAGATGCTCGGCACCAACGGCGGCGGCTTCTTCAACGCGAACTCGGCGCATCCGTACGAGAACCCCACGCCGGCCTCGAACGTCATCGAAATGTTGGCGATTCTGATCATTCCGGCCGCGCTGTGTCTCGTGTTCGGCAACGTGGTGGGCGACCGCAGGCAGGGCGTCGCGGTGCTCGCGGTGATGACGGTGGCGTTCGCCGTGGCCGTGGGCGGTGTGCTGTCCGCCGAGCAGTCGGGCAATCCGATGTTCACGACGCTCAACGTCGACCAGCACGCCAGCGCGCTGCAGGCCGGCGGCAACATGGAAGGCAAGGAAACGCGCTTTGGCATCGCGCAGACGGGCATCTTCGTGGTCGCGACCACGGCGGCTTCGTGCGGCGCCGTGAACGCTGCACACGACTCGCTCACGCCGCTTGGCGGTCTCGTTCCGATGCTCTTCATCCAGCTCGGCGAGGTGATCTTCGGCGGTGTCGGTTCGGGTCTCTACGGCATGCTCGTATTCGCGCTGCTCGCGGTGTTCGTGGCGGGGCTCATGATCGGCCGCACGCCGGAATATGTCGGCAAGAAGATCGAGTCGTTCGAGATGAAGATGGTCTCGATCGTCGTGCTGCTCACGCCGCTGCTCGTGCTGGTCGGCACCTCGATCGCGGTGCTCGCCGACGCGGGCAAGGCCGGTATCGCCAATCCGGGCGCGCATGGCTTCTCCGAGATCCTGTATGCGTTCAGCTCGGCCGCCAACAACAACGGCAGCGCGTTCGCAGGCCTGACCGTGAACACGCCGTTCTATAACTGGCTGCTCGCCATTGCGATGTGGTTCGGCCGCTTCGGCACCATCATTCCGGTGCTCGCCATCGCGGGTTCGCTCGCAAGCAAGAAGCGTATTGCGGTAACGGGCGGCACGCTGCCCACGCATGGTCCGCTCTTCGTCGTGCTGCTGCTCGGCACGGTGCTGCTGGTCGGTGCGCTCACCTATGTGCCCGCGCTCGCGCTCGGTCCCGGTGTCGAGCATCTGATCATGATGGGCGTGCATTGAACGGGGGCCTTCGCAACATGAGCGAAACGAAAATGAATCAGCATAGTGCAACTCGGTCCATGTTCGATCCGGCGCTGGTGCGTCCGGCCATCGTGGACTCGTTCAGAAAACTCAATCCGCGCACGCAGTTGCGCAACCCGGTGATGTTCTGCGTCTACGTGGGCAGCGTGCTCACGACGATCCTCTGGGTCGCGGCGCTGGTGGGCCAGGCCGAAGCGCCCGCGGGTTTCATCCTCGCGGTCGCGCTCTGGCTGTGGTTCACGGTGCTGTTCGCGAACTTCGCGGAAGCGCTCGCCGAAGGTCGCTCGAAGGCGCAGGCAGCGTCGCTGCGCCAGGCCAAGAAAGACGTCATGGCCAAGAAGCTCAACGAGCCGCATCCGAAGGCGCCGATCCGCATCATGACGGCGTCCGACCTGCGTCGCGGCGACGTGGTGCTTGTCGAGACCGGCGACACCATTCCGGCGGACGGCGAAGTGATCGAAGGCGTGGCATCGGTGGACGAATCGGCCATCACGGGCGAATCGGCGCCGGTGATCCGCGAGTCGGGCGGTGACTTTTCTTCGGTGACGGGTGGCACGCGCGTGCTCTCCGACTGGATCGTCGTGCGCGTCACCGCGAACCCGGGCGAAGCGTTCCTCGACCGCATGATCGCGATGGTCGAAGGCGCGAAGCGCCAGAAAACGCCGAACGAAATCGCGCTCACGATCCTGCTCGTTGCGCTGAGCATCGTGCTGCTGCTCGCCACCGCGACGCTGCTGCCGTTCTCGATGTTCTCGGTCGATGCCGCGAAGATGGGCCACGTGGTCACGATCACGGCGCTCGTGGCGCTGCTCGTCTGCCTGATTCCGACGACCATCGGCGGGCTGCTTTCGGCGATCGGCGTGGCCGGCATGAGCCGCATGATGCAGGCCAACGTGATCGCGACTTCGGGTCGCGCGGTGGAAGCCGCCGGCGACGTGGACGTGCTGCTGCTCGACAAGACCGGCACGATCACGCTCGGCAATCGTCAGGCGTCGATGTTCCTGCCGGCGCCCGGCGTGACCGAAGAAGTGCTCGCCGACGCCGCGCAGCTCTCGTCGCTCGCCGACGAAACGCCGGAAGGCCGCAGCATCGTCGTGCTCGCGAAGCAGCGCTTCAACATTCGCCAGCGCGACATGCACTCGCTGCACGCTGAGTTCCTCGCTTTCAGCGCCCAAACGCGCATGAGCGGTGTGGACATGCCCGGCCGCGAGATCCGCAAGGGTGCCGCCGATGCCGTGAAGAACTACGTTCAAGCGCACGGCGGCCGTTTCCCTGGCGAAGTCGAAAACGCCGTGGACGATGTGGCACGCCGCGGCAGCACGCCGCTCGTGGTCGCCGAGTTGCATGACGGCATCGCGCGCGTGCTCGGCGTGATCGAGCTGAAGGACGTGGTGAAGGGCGGTATCAAGGAGCGATTCGCCGAGCTGCGCAAGATGGGTATCAAGACCGTGATGGTGACGGGCGACAACCGCCTGACCGCCGCCGCGATCGCCGCCGAAGCGGGCGTGGACGACTTCCTCGCGCAGGCCACGCCTGAAACCAAGCTCGCGACCATTCGCGAGCACCAGGCGCAAGGCAAGCTCGTGGCGATGACGGGCGACGGCACCAACGACGCCCCGGCGCTCGCGCAGGCCGACGTGGCCGTGGCGATGAACACGGGTACCCAGGCCGCGAAGGAAGCGGGCAACATGGTCGACCTCGACTCGAACCCGACCAAGCTCATCGAGATCGTCGAGATCGGCAAGCAGATGCTCATGACGCGCGGCTCGCTCACGACGTTCTCGATCGCCAACGACGTCGCGAAGTACTTCGCGATCATCCCGGCGGCGTTCGCCTCGACGTATCCGCAACTGCGCGTGCTCGACGTCATGCATCTGACGTCGCCGTCGTCGGCGATCCTCTCGGCGGTGATCTTCAACGCGCTCATCATCGTCATGCTGATTCCGCTCGCGCTCAAGGGCGTGAAGTACCGGCCGCTCGGCGCGGCGACGCTGCTGCGCCGCAATCTGCTGGTCTACGGCCTCGGCGGCATTCTCCTGCCGTTCCCGTGCATCAAGCTGATCGATATGGTGCTCGCCGCGTTCGGCTGGGTTTGATCCGCGCCGACCCACACGGATAGATACATAGGAAGCCAAAATGAAATCGCAGTTTCGTCCTCTGATCGTGATCTTCGCCGTGCTGACGGTCATCACCGGCCTCGTGTATCCGGCCGTGATGACCGCGTTCGGCCAGGCCGCGTTCCATCACCAGGCCAACGGCAGTCTCGTCGAAGTTGACGGCAAGGTGGTGGGCAGCTCGCTCATCGGCCAGCAGTTCGACGCGCCCCAGTACTTCTGGGGCCGTCTCTCGGCCACCTCGCCGATGCCGTACAACGCGACGAGCTCGGGTGCCTCGAACCTCGGGCCGACCAACCCGGCGCTCGCCGACGAGATCAAAGGCCGCATCGCCGCCCTCAAGGCCGCGGGCACCGATGTCTCGCAGCCCATTCCGGCCGACCTCGTGACGTCGTCGGGCAGCGGGCTCGATCCCGAGATCTCGCCGGCCGCCGCCGCCTACCAGGTGGCGCGCGTGGCGCAGGCGCGCCATATGAGCCCGAGCGACGTGCAGACGCTCGTGGAGCGTCATACGAAAGGTCGCCAGTTCGGCCTCTTTGGCGAGCCGCGTGTGAACGTACTCGAGTTGAACCTCGCGCTCGACGGCAAAGAGGTTAGCTGAGCGGGAACGTTGAGCCGCACCGCACGCTCGACGCCTGGCGCGTCGAGCGTGCGGTTTGCCATTTCCGCGCCACGGTGAGACGATCTTTCGTGCGCCAGGTGCCACCCACGAGAAACTCATCCCGACTTCCGCATGAACCGCCCCGATCCCGACGAACTGCTCGACCGGCTGCAGCGCGACGAAGAAAAACGCCGCCGCGGCAAGCTGAAGATCTTCTTCGGCGCGTCAGCCGGCGTTGGCAAGACCTATGCAATGCTGCAGGCCGCGCGCCGCCGCGCCGAGGAAGGCGTGGACGTGGTGGTCGGCATCGTCGAGACGCATGGGCGCAGCGAGACCGCCGCGCTCACCGCCGGCCTCGAAGTGATGCCGCGCCAGCGCATTGCCTACCGCGGGCGACTGCTCGAAGAGTTCGATCTCGACGCCGCGCTCGAACGCAAGCCGCAGCTCGTGCTCGTCGACGAACTGGCGCACTCGAATGTGGCCGGCGCGCGCCACATGAAGCGCTGGCAGGACGTGTACGAACTGCTCGACGCGGGCATCGACGTCTACACGACCGTCAATGTGCAGCACCTCGAAAGTCTCAACGACGTAGTGGGGCAGATCACGGGCATTCGCGTCTGGGAAACCGTGCCCGACCGTGTGTTCGACCGCGCCGACGAAGTCACGCTCGTCGACCTGCCCGCCGAAGAACTGCTCGACCGCATGCGCGACGGCAAGGTCTACATGCCGGCGCAGGCCGAGCGCGCGGTGCGCAACTTCTTTCGCAAGGGCAACCTGATCGCGCTGCGCGAACTTGCGCTGCGCCGCACCGCCGATCGCGTGGACGCGCAGATGCGCGAGTATCGTGCCGACCGCTCGATCCAGCATGTGTGGCAGGCGCGCGAGCGGCTCGTCGTCTGCGTGGGGCCGGGGCCCGAGGCGAACGCGCTGGTGCGCGCCGCGGCGCGGCTCGCCGCGAGCCTGAAGGCCGACTGGATCGCCGTGTACGTGGAGACGCCGAAGCTCCAGCGTCTGCCCGATGCCGTACGCGAGCGCACGCTCGGCGCGCTCAAGCTCGCCTCCGAACTCGGCGCCGAAACGGCGACGCTCGCGGGCGAGGACGCCGCGACCACGCTGGTCGGCTACGCGCGGCTGCGCAATGTCTCGAAGCTCGTGGCGGGCGGCTCGCTGCGCACGGGCTTGTCACGCTGGGTGAAGCGCCCGTTCGGCGAGCGCCTAGCCGAAAAAGCCGGCGATGTCGATCTCACGCTTGTGCGCGCGAGCGCGGGCGAAGCCGTGCGCGGGGGCAGCGAGCCCGGAGGCGCGGCCAGTGCCGCCACGCGCGCTGCGAACGCCTGGCGCGATGCGCTTGCGGCAGGGGGCGCCGAACGCTCGCCCCCGCGCGCCTACGCGGCCGCGCTCGTGATCTGCGCCTGCGTGACGCTCGTCGCGAACCAGCTGATCGACCGCATCGACCTCGCGAATCTCGTCATGCTGTATCTGCTCGGCGTGATCTTCACGGCGACCAGGCTCGGGCGCGGGCCGGGCGTGATGCTCTCGTTTGCAAGCGTTGCGGCGTACGACTTTTTCTTCGTGCCGCCGCGCATGTCGTTCTCGGTCTCCGATACGCAATATCTGCTGACGTTCGTCGGCATGCTGCTCACTTCGCTCGTCATCAGCCATCTGACGTCGAGCCTGCGCCGCGAGGCGAGCGTCGCGCAGCGGCGCGAACAGCGCACCGGCGCGATGTACGCGATGGCGCGCGAGCTGGCCGCGGCGCTCACCACGGAGCAGATCGTCGCGATCGGCAGCCGCCACGTGAGCGAGGTGTTCGGCGCGCGCGTGGCGCTGCTGCTGCCGGATAGCGCCGACAAGGTGCAGCAGAAGATCGAGGAGCCCGATCCGAAGATCATGCTCGAAGCCGAAAACGTCGACATCGACGTGGGCCAGTGGGTGTACGACCAGCAAAAGCCCGCGGGCAACGGCACCGACACGCTGCCGGCGGCCGTGGCGCGCTACCTGCCGCTCAAGGCGCCGATGCGCACGCGCGGCGTGCTCGCCGTCGTGACGCGCGACGCGCGCGAGCTGCAGGTGCCCGAACAGCAGCGCATGCTCGACGCGTTCGCCGCGCAAATCGCACTCGCGCTCGAGCGTGTGCACTACGTGGACATCGCGCGCGACGCGCTCGTCAACATGGAGTCGGAGCGGCTGCGCAACTCGCTGCTCTCGGCCATCTCGCACGACCTGCGCACGCCGCTCACGACGATCGTCGGCTTCTCGTCGATGCTCGCGCAAACCCACGAGCCGGGGGATGCGCAGGATGCGCGCTCGGGCGAACTGATCGAGGCGATTCACGACGAGGCGCTGCGCATGACGGGCATCGTCACGAACCTGCTCGACATGGCGCGGCTGCAGGCGGGCAGCCTCAATCTCAATCGTCAGTGGACGCTGCTCGAGGAAACCGTGGGCGCCGCGCTCGCCGCTTGCCGCCGCGTGCTCGCGCGCCACCCCGTGCGGGTGAAGCTGGAAGAGGGCTTGCCGCTGCTCCAGCTCGACGCCGTGCTGATGGAGCGTCTCTTCTCGAACCTGCTGGAGAATGCGGCCAAGTACACGCCGGCCGACGCGTCGCTCACCATCGCGGCACGGCGCGTGGAGGAGGGCGGCCAGCCGTTTGTGCGCGTCTCGATCGAGGACAACGGGCCGGGTCTGCCGCCCGGCATGGGCGAGCGCGTGTTCGAGAAGTTCACGCGCGGCGAGAAGGAGTCGGCCAAGCCCGGCATCGGGCTCGGACTCGCCATCTGCCGCGCGATCGTGGAGGCGCACGGGGGTACAATCGGTGCAGCCAATCGCGTTGCCGCCGACGGCCATGTGCAAGGCGCGACGTTCTGGTTCGCGCTGCCCGTGGAGTCGCCGCCGCCGCTGCCCGCCGATGTGACCGATGCGCCAGAGGCACACGAAGCGCTCGAGCCGGTTGAGCCGGTTGAGGCCGCCGGCGACGCAGAACATGTGAGCGCCGCCGAACCTGTCAGAGGCGAATCCGTCCCGCGCATGGCCGCCCCTCAAGAAAACGTCGATCCCAAACCCGCAAATGAGTGACCCGAGCATCGCCGTCGTTCTAATCGAAGACGAAAAGCAGATTCGCCGATTCGTGCGCGCAACGCTGGAGGGCGAGGGCATCGTCGTGCACGACGCCGAGACCGGCAAGCAGGGCCTCGTCGAGGCCGCCACGCGCAAGCCCGACCTCGTGATCGTCGACCTGGGCCTGCCCGACACCGACGGCCTCGACGTGATCCGCGAACTGCGCGGCTGGAGCGATCTGCCCGTGATCGTGCTTTCGGCCCGCACCCAGGAAAGCGAGAAGGTGGCCGCGCTCGACGCCGGCGCCGACGACTACCTCACGAAGCCGTTCGGCGTGTCCGAGCTGCTCGCGCGCATTCGCGCACAGCTGCGGCGGCGCAACCGCGGTGGCGCGAACGAGGCGCCGCAGGTGAGTTTCGGCGCCGTGAACGTCGATCTCGGCCTGCGCCAGGTCACGCGCGAAGGCGCGCCCGTGCATCTCACGCCGATCGAGTACCGCCTGCTCGCCACCCTCGTGCGCGACGCGGGGCGTGTGCTCACGCACCGGCAACTGCTGCGCGAGGTCTGGGGGCCGTCGCACGTGGAGAGCAGCCATTACCTGCGCATCTACATGGCGCATCTGCGGCAGAAATTGGAGCGCGATCCCGCACAGCCGGAGCACATCATCACGGAGACGGGCGTGGGGTACCGGCTGGTCGGCGTGCAGTAAGGCTGCACGGCGAGCCCTCACGGCGCGCCTGCACCGCGCTGGTGCTATCATTACGGTTCTGTAAGGACGGCCTTGCAGATTTTGATGTCATCGGGGACGGCCCCATTTTTTCAAATGGAGCGTCCCTCATGTCCTGGTTTCTTCTTCTTGTCGCCGGCCTGCTCGAAGTGGCGTGGGCCGCCGGTCTCAAATTTTCCGAAGGATTCACGCGGCTCTGGCCCTCGGTGTTCACCGTGGTCACGGCCCTGGGCAGTTTCGTCCTGCTCGCCATGGCCATGCGTCAACTGCCGCTCGGCACCGCCTATGCGGTGTGGACGGGCATTGGCGCGGTCGGCGCGTTCGTGTTCGGCATCGTCATGATGGGCGAGGCCGTGAGCGCCGCGCGTGTGGCGAGCGCCGCGCTGATCGTGCTCGGCCTCATCGGACTCAAGCTTTCTTCGGCCGCCTGATCAAATTCGCTGCGCATACCTCGATGCCTATCCCGTGCCGCGGCCGCGCAACACCGCTGCGGCACCGCAGCGAGCGTGGCTATAATGGAACGGTCATAACCCGATAACACTCCGCGCCGCATGAGCGGCGAGCGTGTGCGCACAGCGCCTGCTCTCCCGCTTTGCGCGTGGAGCGCCGGCGCCCCGGCCGCGCCGCGCGAGGAGGCAGCCATGCTGGAACCACTTTCGCTAGCAGCGGGCCTGTCCTGGGGCAGCGGCCTGCGCCTCTATCTCACGGTGCTGATCGCCGGCGTATTGCAACGTCTCGGCCTGATTCACCTGCCTGACACGCTCGCCGTGCTCGCTTCGCCGTGGGTGATCGGCATCGCCGCCGCGCTCACGGTGCTCGAATTCCTCGCCGACAAGATTCCCGCGTTCGATTCGCTCTGGGACGCGGTGCATACCTTCATCCGCATTCCGGCCGGGGCCGTGCTCGCGGCCGGCGCGCTCGGCCATGCCGATCCGGCGCTGTTGACCGTCGCCGCGCTGGCGGGCGGCACGCTCGCGGGCACGGCGCATCTCGCCAAGGCGGGCACCCGCGCGCTCATCAATCTGTCGCCTGAGCCGGTGTCGAACGTCGTCGCATCGAGCGCCGAAGACGGCATGACCTTCGTCGGCGTGCTGCTCGCGCTCTTCGTGCCGCTGCTCTTCCTCGTCATGCTCGTGGCGTTTCTCGTGCTCGCGGCCTGGGCGCTGCCGCGCCTATGGCGCGGCGTGCAGGGCGGTTTTCGCGGCATGGCGACGCACATGGTTTCGCGGCTTTCGCTGCGGGGTCGTCACGATTGAGCGGCGGCGCGCCTTCTTCCTCCAACGCCAGGCCTCCGCGCAGCGAAGGCGGCCCAGGGTTCGTGCAGGCTGAGCCGCCGGGTGCGGCTGGTGGCCCGGGCGGCCCGGGTAGCACGGACGGCCCGCGCGCACCGGTGGCCGTGCGTACCACGCCAGGCTGGTCCGATCTCGTGCATCTTGCGGCGCGCATGACCGCGCGCGACTGGCGCGCGGGCGAACTCACCATGCTGCTGTTCGCGCTCGTGCTGGCCGTGGCGGCGCTCGCCAGCGTCGTTTTTCTCGCCGACCGGCTGCAGCGCGGCCTCGAGCGCGATGCCCGGCGCATGATCGCCGCCGATTTCATCGTGCGCGCCGATCACCCCGTCGATCCCATGTTTGCGCGCGAGGCGCAGTCGCTCTCGCTGCGCACGGCGACCACGGCGATTTTCCCAAGCATGGTGAGTTCGGGGGCGCCGCAAGCTGCGGCAGCGGCGGGCGCTTCCGCCGCCGCGGGCGCAACGGCCACGCGTCTTGCCGCCGTCAAGGCCGTCTCGGCGGACTATCCGTTGCGCGGCGCGCTGCGCATCGCCGCGGCGCCGGGTGCGCCCGATCACGCGGCGCAAGGCATTCCGCCGCCCGGCACCGTCTGGGTGGACGACGAACTGCTCGACGCGCTCAAGCTCCATGTCGGCGACACGGTGAAGGTCGGCACGCGCACCTTCACCGTCAACGCGCTCATCACGAAAGAACTCGACCGCGGCTTTTCGTTCGTGAACTTCTCGCCGCGCCTCATGATGCGCGCCGACGAAGTCGCGTCGACCGGTCTGCTCGGCTATGGCAGCCGCGTGACTTACCGCCTGCTCGTGGCGGGCGCCGATCCGGCCGTCGCGCAGTTCGCGTCGTGGGCGCGTGCGCGCGTGGATGGCGGCAAGATGCGCGGCGTCGCGCTCGAATCGCTCCAGGACGGCCAGCCTCAGGTGCGCCAGACGCTCGACCGCGCGCGCCACTTCCTCACGCTCGTTTCGCTCCTGACGGCGCTGCTCGCGGCGGTGGCGATCGCCATGGCCGCGCATCGCTACACGCGCCGCCATCTCGACGCCTGCGCCGCGATGCGCTGCCTGGGCGCGAGCCAGCGCACGCTGCGCACGCTGTTCGTGCTGGAGTTCGCGGGGCTCGGGCTCGCGGGCGGCGCGGCGGGCGTGGCGCTCGGCTATGCAGGGCATCTCGCGCTGCTGGCGTGGCTCGGCAATCTCATCGACGTCGTGCTGCCGCAGCCCGGCCCGTTGCCCGTGCTCGAAGGCATCGCCGCGGGTCTCGTGCTGCTGCTCGGCTTCGCGCTGCCGCCGCTCCTGCCGCTCACGCGCGTGCCGCCGGTGCGCGTACTGCGCCGCGAGTGGGGCGATGAAGGGCGTGCCGCGTGGGCGGCCTACGGCGTCGGCATCGCGCTGTTCGCGGGGCTGCTCGTGATCGCGGCGGGCGAACTCAAGCTCGGCGGCATCGTCGCCGGCGGTTTCGCGATCGGGCTGCTCGTCTTTGCCGGCGTGGCGCGCGTAGCGCTCTGGTGCGCGGCGCGCGTGGCGCGCAGCGGGCGTCTCTCCGGCCAGGCGCGCGCGGGCGTGGGTTGGCGCTATGCCCTGGCGTCGCTCGAACGGCGGCCGGGCGCAAGCGCGCTGCAGATCACGGCGCTCGCCATCGGCCTGATGTGCCTGTTGCTGATCGCGATGACGCGCAACGACCTCGTCGAAGGCTGGCGCAAGTCCACGCCGCCCGACGCGCCCAACGAATTCCTCATCGACATCCAGCCCGATCAGCGCGACGCCGTGGCCGCCTGGCTGCGCGCACATGGCATCGCCGGGGCTGCCGACAGCGATCTCCAGCCGATGGTGCGCGGGCGCCTCATCTCGATCAACGGCAAGCCCGTGAATCCCGACTCGTACCAGAGCGAGGACGCGCGCCGGCTCGTCGATCGCGAGTTCAATCTCTCGTACACGACGAAGCTGCCCGACGACAATCGCATCGAGGCCGGCAGCTGGTATGGCGATTCGGCCACGCCGCAGCTGTCGATCGAACAGGGACTCGCGAAGCTCATCAACGTGAAGCCCGGCGACGTCCTCAAGTTCGACGTGACGGGTCTGGAAGTCACGGCGCCCGTGACGAGCGTGCGCAAGCTCGATTGGGGCTCGTTCAAGGTCAACTTCTTCGTGCTGATGCCGCCCGAACTGTTGCGCGATTTTCCGGCGACGTACATCACGAGCTTTCATCTGCCGCCCGGACAGCGCCAGGTCGTGGACGGTCTCGTAGCGCGCTATCCCAACGTCACCGCGATCGACATCGCGCCGATTCTCGCGCAGATCGAGCGCGTGCTGGAGCAGGTGATCGGCGCCGTGCAGTTCCTCTTTCTCTTCACCCTCGCCGCCGGCGTGCTGGTGCTCTACGCGGCGCTCGCGGGCACGCGCGACGAACGCATGCGCGAGTCGGCGCTGCTGCGCGCGCTGGGGGCATCGCACCAGCAGGTGCGCGCGGTGCAGGTGGCCGAATTCATTTCCGTGGGTGCGCTCGCGGGGCTCATGGCGGCAATCGGCGCGCAGGCGGTGGGCTCGGTGCTCGCCACGCACGTGTTTCTCTTCTATCTTCCGTTCGATCCGTGGCTCCTGCCTGCCGGCATCGCCGCGGGCGTGGTGTGCGCGGGCGTGGGCGGCTGGATCAGCTTGCGGCACGTGCTCGCGCGGCCGGCGCTGCAGTCGCTGCGCGACGCGTAGTGCAGCAACCCGCGGCCACCCGCCACGCGCCGCTGTGCGAAAATCATCGGTCTACGGCAGTGCGCTGCCGTCCCTCTTTTTTCCTGATTCAACCGTATGACCGATCCAGCCGACGAAGCGCCGCAGAAACCCACGGCCTTCGAACTCGTCGGCGGCGAGGCGCGCGTGCGCGAACTCGTCGACCGTTTCTATGACCTGATGGACCTCGAAGCCGATTTCGCGGGCATCCGCGCGATGCATCCGCAGACGCTCGACGGTTCGCGCGACAAGCTGTTCTGGTTCCTCTGCGGCTGGCTTGGCGGCCCGGACCACTACATCGAGCGCTTCGGCCATCCGCGCCTGCGCGCGCGCCATTTGCCGTTCGCGATCGCCTCGTCGGAGCGCGACCAGTGGCTGCGCTGCATGGCCTGGGCGATGGAAGACGTGGGCCTGGCGGAGCCGCTGCGCGAGCGCCTGCTGCACTCGTTCTTCGATACCGCCGACTGGATGCGCAATCATCCGGGCTGATTGACTGCCCGAGTCACGGCGCGGGATTGTTCCGGTCCGCGGGCCGGTACAGTCAGGCGCTCACGCATCGCGGCCGTCCGGCGGGGCGTTTCGCCTCGCGGCCATAATGGGCCTTTGGCGGGCGGCCGGCTTCACGCGGCCCGCCGTACGCAAACAAGGAGACACCCACGATGACGACCACCCGCGCGCTCTTTCGCGAAGACGCCTATCTCACGCAGTGCGAAGCGACCGTGCTTGCCGTTGGCGAGGACGGCGTGCGGCTCGACCAGACCGTGTTCTATCCGCTCGGTGGCGGCCAGGCCGGCGACGCCGGCGCGCTGGTGCTCGCTGACGGCACGCGCATCGAGATCGCCGACACGCGCAAGGCGAAGTTCGAAGGCGCGACGCCCGACGACGCGCTCCACGTTCCCGCGCCCGGCCAGGGCTCGCTGCTCGCGCGTCTCGCTGCGGGCGAGCGCGTGCGCGCCGAGATCGACTGGACGCGCCGTCACCGGCACATGCGCCTGCATACGGCGAGCCATTTGATGTGCGCGGTGCTGCCATATCCGGTGGACGGCTGCAGCATCACGGCCGACTACGCGCGCCTCGATTTCGCGACCGTCGAGCCGATCGAGCGCGAGATGGTGGAGGCGCTGCTCGCCGAACTCGTGTCGGGCGCGCACGCGGTGGCGACCGAATGGATCACCGACGAGGAAATGGCGCAACGCCCAGAACTCGTGCGCACGATGAGCGTGAAGCCGCCTATGGGCCTGGGCCGTGTGCGGCTCTTGCGTATCGATAACGTCGATTTGCAACCCTGCGGCGGCACGCACGTGCGCAACACGCAGGAAATCGGTGCGCTGCGCGTGGCGAAGCTCGAGAAGAAGAGCGCGCGCACGCGGCGGCTCGTGCTGGAACTGGCGTCATGAGTCTCGACGCGCGTGCGCGCGAGGTGCTCGACTTCTGGTTCGGCGCGCCAGGTTCGGAGGAGTTCGGCCGCGAGCGCAAGATGTGGTTCCGCAAGAACGCCGCGTTCGATGCAACGCTGCGCGAACGCTTCGGCGCACTGCTCGACGCCGCGTGTGCGGGCGAACTCGACGCATGGTGCGAGACGCCCGAAGGCGCGCTCGCGCTTCTGATCGTGCTCGACCAGTTCTCGCGCAACTGCCACCGCGGCACGCCGCGCGCATTCTCCGCGGACGACAAGGCGCTCGGCATCGCGCGCATGATGGTGGCGAGCGGCGCAGATCAGCGCCTGCCCACGCTGCAGCATCGCTCCTTCGCGTATCTGCCGTTCGAACACGCCGAAAGCGCCGAAGCGCAGCGCGAATCGCTGCGTCTGTTCGGCGAGCTGGCGAAGAATCCCGAGGGGAAGGGCTACTACGATTACGCGGTGCGCCACGCGCAGATCATCGAGCGCTTTGGGCGCTACCCGCATCGCAACGCGCAACTGGGCCGCGTTTCCACCGACGAAGAAGCCGCGTTCTTGCGCGAGCGGGGTTCGTCGTTCTAGCCGGGTCCGGCGCGCGCATTCAGCGTCCGCCGCTCACGTCGAGCAGGGCGCCTGTGACATACGAGGCCGCGTCGCTCAGCAACCACACGATCGTTTGTGCGACTTCGTCGGCGCTGCCGGGCCGGCCGAGCGGCGTTTGCGCGCCGAGCACGGCCGCGCGATCGGGCCGGCCGCCGCTCGCGTGGATTTCGGTGTCGATGAGCCCGGGGCGCACCGCGTTCACGCGCACGCCCTGCGGGCCGAGTTCCTTGGCGAGCCCGATCGTCATCGTGTCGACCGCGCCTTTCGACGACGCATAGTCCACATATTCGTTGGGCGAGCCAAGGCGCGCGGCAGCCGAAGAGACATTGACGATCGAGCCGCCGTCGCCGCCGCGATCCTTCGACATGCGCCGCGCCGCTTCGCGTGCGCACAGAAACGCACCGTACACGTTCACGTCGAACATGCGCTTCAGACGCTCGGCGCTCATGTCGGCGACCGGGCTGCCGGGCGCCACGATGCCCGCGTTGTTCACAAGCGCGTCGATGCGGCCATAGGCCGATTCGAGCGCGTCGAACATCGCGACGACGTCCGCCTCGCTCGCGACGTCGCCGCGCAGCACGCGCGCGTGGCCGCCTGCGCGGCCCACTTCGGCGGCGGTTTCGTCGGCGGCCGGTTCGTTGTGCAGATAGTTGACGCCCACGGTCCAGCCGTGTGCGCCAAGCAGACGCGCCGTCGCGCGGCCGATGCCGCGGCTTGCGCCGGTGATCAGGACAACCTTGCTCATCGCGATGGACTCGTCATGAAGGTAACTGCGCGTGGTGACTGCGGATCGTCGGGCGAACGGTGCGCGGCGGCCGGGTCAGACGTTCTCGCGCAAGTCCGCCCACTTGTCCTTCTCGGGCGCGTGGTAACGCTTGAGCCTGGCGATCAGCGCCACGGGATCGCCGTCGGTTTGCAGCATGTCGCGGTAGGTCTGACGCATGAAGCCTTCGCGCACTGTGTGATCGAGCAGCGCCATGAGCGGATCGTAGAAGCCGCCGATGTTCAACACGCCCACCGGCTTGCGGTGATAGCCGAGCTGCGCCCACGTATAGACCTCGAACAGCTCTTCGAGCGTGCCCGCGCCGCCCGGCATCGCGACGAAGGCGTCGGAGAGGTCGGCCATCATCTTCTTGCGGTGGTGCATGTCGGGCACGACGTGCAGCTCGGTCAGGCCCACATGGCCCACTTCCTTGTCCACCAGCAGCTTGGGGATCACGCCGATGGCGCGGCCGCCGCCCTCCATCACGGTGTCGGCGATCACGCCCATCAGGCCGACCTTGCCGCCGCCATAGACGAGCGCGAGGTTCGAGGCGACGAGCGCGCGGCCGAATGCCTGTGCGGCTTCGGTGTAAACCGGATTGGCTCCGGGCGAGGAGCCGCAATATACGCAGACTGCTTTCATTCGGCTTTGGCCTTTATTCGCGGTTGTCCTTCGCGGCGCCCGCACCTTCGCGCGGCGGCAGATAGTCGTAGAACTCGCGTTTGGCGAGCTTGCCCGAGACGAGATCGTCGAACAGCTCGCGCGCGCGGCCGCGCAGATACGGCGCCATCAGCGAGACGATCTGCACGCTGACCTGGTGCAGCTCGTCGCGAATCGCTTCCTGGTCGTTGTACTTGCGCGGATTCATCACGAACTGGTACGAGAGCCAGTAGGTGGCGATCACACCGATATTGGTGGAGATCACGTCGATCTCGGCGGGCGTGGCGACCATGTCGCCGTCTTCCATGAGCTGCTCGCAGAACTGCTTCGCGAAGTGCACCTTGTGGCTGATGATCTGCTTGAAGTGCATCTCCAGCGTGCGGTTGCGCGCGAGCAGGTCGTTCAGGTCGCGATAGAGAAAGCGGTAGCGCCACGTGAAGTCGACCATGTACTGCAGGTACGCCCACATCTCGTCGATGGTGGCGCGATGGTCCTCGGGGAAGCGCAGACGCTTTTCGATCTCCTGCTCGAACTGGCTGAAGATGCTGTTGATGATGTCGTCTTTGTTGCGGAAGTGGTAGTACAGGTTGCCTGGACTGATCTCCATTTCCTCGGCGATGGTCGTCGTGGTGACGTTCGGCTCGCCGATCTCGTTGAACAGCTTCAGCGACAGCTCGAGAATCCGTTCGCGTGTACGGCGGGGAGGTTTGGCATCCATGTCGTCCGGCCCTGAAAATGCAGTGCCGGGCTCAGGCGCCCGCTCGTATGTTGCGGTGCGCGCGGCCCGGACGCGGTTGGTCGTTTATAAGACTGTCGTTCGATTATAAACCGACGGCCCGCGCGCACCGACAGCTTGCGCCTGTCAGATGCCGGGGAGCGTGGCGAGGCCCCCGCTGACTGGGGGCGTGGGGCGCTAGAGTACGCCGATTCCGTGCAGCAGCAGCGGCCCGAAACGGGGTACGAGGATCAACCCCCAGGTCAGGACGCAGAGCAGCAAGGCGAGCGTAACCGCCGCGCTGCCCAGGTCCTTGGCGCGGCCCGAGAGCTCGTTGCGCTCGAGGCCGATGCGGTCCACCGCGTTCTCGATGCTCGAATTGAGCAGCTCGACGATCAGCACGAGGATCACCGAGCCGAGCAGCAGCACGCGCTCGACAGGTTCGACCGGAATGAACACGCCGATCGGCACGAGGATGGCCGAGAGCGTGAGTTCCTGGCGAAACGCGCTTTCCTCGCGGATGGCGGCGCGAAAGCCCTTGATCGAGTACTTGAGCGCTTTCCAGGCGCGGGTGATGCCGCGGTTGCCCTTGTAGGGGTTGAAGGGCAGCGGGGCGAGCGGATCGTCGGGGCCGAGCGGTTCGTGCAGATGCGGCGGCTCGGGCGGTTCCGGTGCGGCCGCGCGCGACCCAATGGGTGCAGTGGGCTTGGCGGGCTCGCTCGCCGACGCGGGTGCGGCTGGCGGCGCAACGCCAGGTGCCGCAGCGGCGGCAGCGCTCGCGCGCGGATCGAGCGCTTCGGCGGCGCGTGCGGCGCGCGTAGAGCCGCCGGCACGCTGGCTGGCTGGCGCATTGGGACTGCGTGCGCCCTGGGCGCTATGCGGCGGTAACGGAGGACGTGGCGTCATGGTGGTGCCAGGTAGAACCCCAGTATCGCACGCGTGTGAGACGGTTGCGCCGGGGCCGTCCGTGTCCCCGGCGCGCTCGCGGACAGTCGAAGCGCGCACCATAGCCGGTCTCGCGCTCAGGCAGCGGCGCTGGACGGCTCCATCGTCGCGCGCGAGCGCGGCTTGAGATGCGCCGCGAATTGCTCGGAGGCCGCACGCCACGAGAAGCGCTCGGCCCAGGCGCGCGCCTCGGCGCGGTCGATCTTCAACGCTTCGAGGCACGCTTCGCGCAGGTCTTCGTTCATCGAGCCCGCGCCGCCCGTGCCCAGTACATCGATCGGGCCCGTCACCGGGTAGGCGGCCACCGGCGTGCCGCATGCGAGCGCTTCGAGCAGCACGAGACCGAAGGTGTCGGTGCGGCTCGGGAACACGAATACGTCGGCGGCGGCGTAGACCTTCGCGAGCTCGGGCTGGCTCAGGACACCCAGGTAATTCGCCTGGGGATAGCGCGACTTCAGCTCGGCGAGCGCCGGGCCTTCGCCGCACACCCATTTCGAGCCAGGCAGATCGAGCTTGAGAAACGCCTCGACGTTCTTCTCCACGGCTACGCGGCCCACATACAGGAAGATGGGCCGCGCCGTGTTGAGCACCTTGGAATCCATCGGCCGGAAGATGTCGAGGTCCACGCCGCGCGTCCACAGCACGACGTTCGTGAAGCCGAACTTCTCGAGGTCGGTCTTCACGACGGGCGTGGGCGCCATCACGGCGAGCGAAGGCTTGTGGAACCAGCGCAGGAAACGGTAGGTCGCCGCGAGCGGAATGCCGAAGCGCGCCTGCACGTACTCGGGAAAGCGCGTGTGATATGCGGTCGTGAACGGCAGGTCGTGGTCGATCGCATAGCGGCGTGCGGCGAGTCCGAGCGGACCTTCGGTCGCGATGTGGATCGCATCGGGCCCGAACGCGCTGATGCGTTCCTTCAGATGGCGCCTGGGAAACAGCGAGAGCTTGATTTCCGGGTAGGTGGGGCACGGTATCGTGCGGAACTCCAGCGGCGTGAGCAGTTCCACTTGATGCCCGAGCGCGATGAGTTCGCGCGTCGTGTTCTTCAGCGTTCGAACTACGCCGTTGACCTGCGGCTCCCATGCATCGGTCACGATCATTACTTTCATCGGTCGTCGGCCCTCTCGTCGTTCGGTAGTGCGGTTATGGCAGTTGCTGCGTAGCGGTATCAGTCGACACTCAGGCGGCGCTCACGCGCGCCTTGCGCGTCGAGACCTGCGCTTCCGGCGCGCGCTTTACGGTCCAGTAGACGATGCGCAACTCGCCCTCGAACGTCTCGACGAGCGCGGACAGGCTCTCCACCCAGTCGCCGTCGTTGCAGTACAGGATGCCGTCGATGTCGCGGATCTCGGCCTTGTGGATGTGGCCGCAGACCACGCCGTCGCAGCCGCGGCGGCGCGCTTCGTCGGTCATCACGCGCTCGAACGAGGAGATGAAGTTCACCGCGTTCTTGACCTGATGCTTGAGGTACTGCGAGAGCGACCAGTACTGGAAGCCGAGCTTCGCGCGCACGCGGTTGAACCAGCGGTTGAGCAGGAGGATCAGCGTGTAGGCCGAGTCGCCGAGATAGGCGAGCCACTTGGCGTGCTGGATCACGCCGTCGAAGAGATCGCCGTGCACGACCCACAGGCGCTTGCCGGTGAGCGTCGTGTGAAAGGCTTCCTCGCGCACGTGGATGTCACCGAACGCGAGATTGCAGAACTGGCGCGCGCTCTCGTCGTGGTTGCCCGGGATGTAGATGACCTGGGTGCCCTTGCGCGCCTTGCGCAGCACCTTTTGCACGACGTCGTTGTGCGCCTGGGGCCAGTACCAGCCCTTCTTCAACTGCCAGCCGTCGATGATGTCGCCCACGAGGTACAGATACTCCGACTCGTTGTGGCGCAGAAAATCGAGCAGATACGACGCCTGGCAGCCGCCCGTGCCGAGATGGATATCGGAGAGCCAGATCGTGCGGTAGCGGGTGGGATCGGGATGGTCGTCGTCGTGGGAGCCGGTGGTGGGGGCGTCGTCGATCGACGAGGGCGGCAGGGGCGGGACGGGAAAGGTGGCTCCGCCGGGAGAGGGGTGGAACGTGGCGGAGTCGGTGCCTCGTCCGGTGGTCTGCCGGAACAGGGGGGTCGCTGACGTCTTTTGGGCCATGGCGCGCGCGGCAGGTTGTAATACGCGCATTGCGCCATGCCGCCGTGACGGCAACATGACAGTCACGAGAAGGTCTCGTTACGCAGTCCCAGGGGGCACCGTGCAGCCGCTTTTCCGGCGCGGCGGGGGATGTCGTGCGGCGGCTACGCCTTCGCGCCCTGTGGCGCGATTGCGACAATGCGCGTGCCCGCTATGCGGTCGTGAAGGAACTGGCGGTCGTGGGAGAAGCGGGCGCTCGCGGCCCAGGTCACGAACCAGCAGGCAACGAGCGCAAGCGTGTGCGGAATCGAAAGTTCGAGCGGCGAATGCAGCACGAGCGGCGGCAGGAACCAGAGCCACGCGGCGAGGTAGCGCAGCGTCGCTCGCGCGAGCGTGGGCGGCCCGCCGTCCGGGCCGACCACACGCAGGCGCCAGGTCTTCATCGGCAGCGTTTGGCCGCCCTTGTGCCAGAAGCCGACGAAGTATGCGCCGACCACAAAGATGATCCAGGCCGCCATCGCGTTGTGATGCGTGTAGCCGTTGCGCTGCTGCAGGACGAGGCTGAACGCGAGCCCGGCGGCGAAGACGACGCCGAACAGCAGCACGCTTTCGTAGACGAATGCGGCGAGGCGGCGGCGAATCGAAACGGGCGCAGGTTCAACCGGGAAGACGGCGGCAGACGGCAGGGCGGCGGCTTGGGCGCTTTCGGACACGATGGCGTCAGTTCGGGGACGGGACGTCCCAAGCATAACCTCGAACACGCGCGCGGCGAAGTGACCGCAACGCCGCGGCGGGGTTAACGAGGGGGGCTGCGAGCGCCTTGGTAGAGGCTTCAGGAGCCCTTGAACGCCGCGGGGGCTTCGGCGGGCGAGACAGGGATGGGCGTGGCCGGCACGAAGCTGCCGGCGGCGGGAATGCCCGCCGCAAACGACGAAGCCACGGCCGGCTCGCTCGGCGCGCCAGGCGAGGCGGGTGCGAGACCCGAGCCCGTGCTGCTCGCGCCAGCCGCGCCCGATGCCCCGGTGACGCCTGCGGGCGCATGTGGCAGGCCGCGGTGATCGCGCTCGTTGACGAGGCGCTGGATATCGCGAATCTCGCTCTTGTTGCCGCTGGGCGGGGCGCTCACGACGGTGGGCCGGCGCTTGTGCTCGCTCTGGGCAAGGCGTTCTTTCTGTTCTTCGGGGAGTTGCTGGTAAGCCTTCCAGGCGCGCTGGCGCGCCTGCGCCGGCAATTCCTTGGATACCTGGTAGTTTTCGCGCGCGACACGCCGTTGCTCCGGCGTCATGCCGACCCATTCCGCCATGCGCTCATGCAGGCGCTTCTGCGCTTCGGGCGACATTTTCGGGTAACGGGCGGCGATCTTCAGCCATTTGCGCTTGCGCTCGTCGCTGAAGCGGTCCCATTCGACGGCGAACGGCGCGAGCGCGGCGTGCTGCGCATCGCTCAGATGCGCCCACGCGAGCGGATTGGACTGGCCGGGCAACGGCGTGAAGGTGGTCGTGACCGAATTATCGACCGTGGGCGCTTTCACCTGCGCGGGCGCGCCGGCGGTGTTTTCGCCGGTGGGCTCGGGATGAAAGCGCGGGTAGGTCGCCACATACGACACGACTGCCGCGACCACACATCCAATGACAACGGCCAGGCCGCGCTTGTAACTCACCCCGTCAGTCTCCTGCTCAGATTTCCTTAGTGCGCGCGCGTCAGATACGCGTTGAACCCGTGATCGAGGTAGGCCGTGAGCGGCAGGTCGTCGCTCAGCATGGCCGCGTCGATATCGGCGAGTTCAGCGGTGCGTTGCTGATCTTCGAAGTACGCGATGGCAAAGAGGCCCGCCACGAGTGCCGCGAGCGGCCAGGCGAGCGCGAAGCGCGCAAGTGCCGAACGGCGCCGCGCGGGCCGGTGCGTGGGGGCGCCGGACAGACTGCCGACGCCGGCCGCGGCGAGCGCCGGGGCGCGCACGAGCACGACCTCGGCCTTTTTCTGGGCGAGTGCGGTCTTGCGTGCGGCGGCGAGTCGCGCGGTGGTAGCAGCGGGCAGGTTGGCGGCGCTCTCGTCGAGCGCACGACGCATTTCCCGCACGAACGCCAGTTCTTTATTTTCGAGGGCGGAGCTCATAGGGTGATTCCTTTGGCCTTGAGCGCTTGAGCCAGCGTGTGGGTGGCCCGAGAGCAGTGCGTTTTCACGCTGCCTTCGGAGCAGCCCATTGCGGCGGCAGTCTCGGCGACATCCATATCCTCCCAGTAACGCATCAGAAACGCCTCCCGTTGACGTGCCGGTAATTTCTGGATTTCGTCGTCGATCATCTGGAGCACCTGGGCGCGCTCGATCTGCTGCTCGCTGCTCTCGGCGCCAGCCGTGCCCTGCTCGGCCTCGAAGGTCTCGAGGGGGTCGAACTCCTCGTCTTCGGAATTGCCGAGCGACGAAAACAGGCTCACCCATGTATTGCGTACTTTCTGCCGACGAAAATAGTCGTGCATCGTATTTTGCAAAATACGCTGAAAGAGCAGGGGGAGTTCTGCGGCCGGGCGGTCTCCGTATTTTTCCGCGAGCTTGATCATCGCGTCCTGCACGATGTCGAGCGAGGCGTCGTCGTCCCTTACGGCGTAGACCGTCTGCTTGAACGCGCGTCTTTCGACGCCCGCCAGAAAGTCGGCGAGTTCCTTGTCTGATGCCATCCGTTGCAGGGCGCCGCCGCCAGCGTACGCGTAATCGTTCGAAAAATGTCGTAAAACTCGCGGATCCTAGCAAATTTTCGCGCCAACAGGGTAGCGGAAAGGCCGTGAGAATGCTTCGCATCATGGAGGCGCCGGCCCTGGTGGCTTGCCTGCCTGCCCTTGGCCGGCGCCGCGAGGCGTGCGCGCTGTCGCAACGTTCGTGCCCGCTTTCCTAATAATTGCTTGACCGAAAGGCATCGAGCCGCTATCTTCGACGGTTCGCAACATAAGTGACTTGTCTCAATTCGGATGTGGCCCAAGAAGCTCATCTGTCAACTGGACGCGCCGCTTGAACCCGAGCCACAAGCCCGGCAGAGAGCACCCGATCAATTTTTTGCCGAAAATTCGAAAGGTCAATGATGAACATGCCCAGCGCGGAATTCTCCACGTCGGTCCCCCCTTCGCAAGAATCTGACCCTCAAGCTCATACCTCCATCGGCGGAACCGTGCTGATGAAGGCGCTCGCAGACGAGCAGGTCGAATTCATCTGGGGCTATCCCGGCGGCTCGGTGCTCTACATTTACGACGAGCTGTACAAGCAGGACAAGATTCAGCACGTTCTCGTGCGCCACGAACAGGCAGCCGTGCACGCGGCCGACGCCTACGCGCGTTCGACCGGCAACGTCGGCGTGTGTCTCGTGACCTCGGGGCCTGGCGTCACCAATGCGGTGACGGGCATCGCGACGGCCTACATGGACTCGATCCCGATGGTGATCATCAGCGGCCAGGTGCCTACCGCCGCGATTGGTCAAGACGCCTTCCAGGAGTGCGATACGGTCGGCATCACGCGTCCCTGCGTGAAGCACAACTTCCTCGTGAAGGACGTGCGCGACCTCGCCGCTACCGTCAAGAAAGCCTTTTACATCGCGCGCACCGGCCGTCCCGGCCCCGTGCTGATCGACATTCCGAAGGATGTGTCGAAGACGCCGTGCACGTATGAACCGATCAAAAACGTCGCGCTGCGTTCGTACAATCCGGTCACCAAGGGCCATTCGGGGCAGATTCGCAAGGCGGTGTCGCTGCTCCTCTCGGCCAGGCGTCCGTATATCTATACCGGCGGCGGCATCATCCTCGCGGATGCGTCGCGCGAACTGAACCAGTTCGCCGACCTGCTCGGCTACCCGGTCACGAACACGCTGATGGGTCTGGGCGGCTACCGCGCGAGCGACCGCAAGTTCCTCGGCATGCTCGGCATGCACGGCACCTACGAAGCCAACATGGCGATGCAGCACTGCGACGTGCTGATCGCGATCGGCGCGCGCTTCGACGACCGTGTGATCGGCGACCCGGCGCACTTCGCCTCGCGTCCGCGCAAGATCATCCACATCGACATCGATCCGTCGTCCATCTCGAAGCGCGTGAAGGTCGATATCCCCATCGTCGGCGACGTGAAGGAAGTGCTCAAGGAGCTCATCGAGCAGCTTCAGCACGCCGAACACGGCCCGGATACGGCCGCGCTCGCCGACTGGTGGAAGGACATCGAAGGCTGGCGCGAGAAGAACTGCCTGAAGTTCGACCGTTCGAGCGAGATCATCAAGCCGCAGTACGTGGTGGAGAAGGCGTGGGAGCTCACGGGCGGCAACGCGTTCGTGTGCTCGGACGTGGGCCAGCACCAGATGTGGGCCGCGCAGTTCTACCGCTTCAACCAGCCGCGCCGCTGGATCAACTCCGGCGGCCTCGGCACCATGGGCTTCGGCCTGCCGGCGGCGATGGGCGTGAAGATGGCGCACCCGGACGACGACGTGCTCTGCATTACGGGCGAAGGCTCGATCCAGATGTGCATCCAGGAGCTGTCGACCTGCAAGCAGTACGACACGCCCGTGAAGATCATTTCGCTGAACAACCGCTATCTCGGCATGGTCCGCCAGTGGCAGCAGATCGAATACAGCAAGCGCTATTCGCATTCCTATATGGATGCGCTGCCTGACTTCGTGAAGCTCGCCGAAGCGTACGGCCACGTCGGCATGCGGATCGAAAAGACGGCGGACGTCGAGCCGGCGCTCAAGGAAGCGCTGCGTTTGAAGGACCGCACGGTGTTCCTCGATTTCCAGACCGACCCTTCCGAAAACGTCTGGCCGATGGTACAGGCCGGCAAGGGCATCACCGAGATGCTGCTCGGCTCGGAAGACCTGTAACGGTATTTGCACGGCGCCGTTCCGACCTCGCGCGGCGCGCGTCCACACAAGGGGCGCGCGGGTTCGCGGGGAAGGGCGGCAGCCGCATCTGCCAAATGCGAAAACTGGATAAATCGCGGATCACATCATGAGACACATTATTTCCGTTCTGCTGGAAAACGAGCCGGGCGCGCTCTCGCGCGTGGTCGGCCTCTTCTCGGCACGCGGCTACAACATTGAAACCTTGACGGTGGCGCCGACCGAAGACCGTTCGCTGTCGCGCATGACCATCGTTTCCATTGGCTCGGACGACGTGATCGAACAGATCACGAAGCATCTGAACCGCCTGATCGAGGTGGTGAAAGTGGTCGACCTTACCGAGGGCGCCCACATCGAGCGCGAGCTGATGCTGATCAAGGTAAGGGCGGTCGGCAAGGAACGTGAGGAGATGAAGCGGATGGCGGATATTTTCCGCGGCCGTATCATCGACGTCACCGAAAAGACCTACACGATCGAACTGACGGGCGCGAGCGACAAGCTCGACGCGTTCATCGAAGCGATCGATGCGACCGCGATTCTCGAAACCGTCCGTACGGGCGGCTCGGGCATTGGGCGCGGAGAGCGCATTCTGAAGGTGTGACCCGACCACAGTCGATCTTGCACCGGAACCTGACCGGATGCGTCCTCAATCGCATCCGGTGCAGCAAAAGCTAATAGCAGTACCGAAATTCACCAGACTCTCGCCAAGGAACCAACATGAAAGTTTTCTACGACAAGGACGCCGATCTCTCCCTCATCAAGGGCAAGCAGGTCACGATCATCGGTTACGGCTCGCAAGGCCACGCACACGCGCTGAACCTGAAGGACAGCGGCGTGAACGTCACGGTCGGTCTGCGCAAGAACGGCGCATCGTGGAGCAAGGCTGAGAACGCCGGCCTGCAGGTCAAGGAAGTGGCCGAAGCGGTGAAGAACGCCGACGTCGTCATGATGCTCCTGCCCGACGAGCAGATCGCCGATGTCTACGCGAAGGAAGTCCACGCGAACATCAAGAACGGCGCAGCGCTCGCGTTCGCCCACGGCTTCAACGTGCACTACGGCCAGGTGATCCCGCGCGCGGATCTGGACGTCATCATGATCGCCCCGAAGGCGCCGGGCCACACGGTTCGCGGCACGTACTCGCAAGGCGGCGGCGTGCCCCACCTGATCGCTGTCCACCAGGACAAGTCGGGCGCAGCGCGTGACATCGCTCTGTCGTATGCAGCAGCGAACGGCGGCGGCCGTGCCGGCATCATCGAAACGAACTTCCGCGAAGAAACCGAAACCGACCTGTTCGGCGAACAAGCCGTGCTGTGCGGCGGTACGGTCGACCTGATCAAGGCCGGCTTCGAAACGCTGGTGGAAGCCGGCTACGCGCCGGAAATGGCTTACTTCGAGTGCCTGCACGAACTGAAGCTGATCGTCGACCTGATCTATGAAGGCGGCATCGCCAACATGAACTACTCGATCTCGAACAACGCCGAGTACGGCGAGTACGTGACGGGCCCGCGCGTCATCACGGCCGAGACGAAGAAGGTCATGAAGGAAGTCTTGAAGGACATCCAGACCGGCGAATACGCCAAGAGCTTCATCCTGGAAAACAAGGCCGGCGCACCGACGCTGCAATCGCGCCGCCGTCTCGGCGCCGAGCACCAGATCGAAGTGGTCGGTGCGAAGCTGCGCGCGATGATGCCGTGGATCGCCGCGAACAAGCTCGTCGACCAGTCGAAGAACTAATCTGACGGTATCAATCTGATCGCGTGCACGGTTTTATGCCAGCACTGATCAGTTTGACCTGAGTCAGACCCGAAAAAGCCGCCCAGGTGGGATGAACCCTGGGCGGCTTTTGCTATCCTACGGTTTTTAAAATAACAGCGAAGCCACCATGAATTACCCTCATCCGATCATCGCGCGCGAAGGCTGGCCGTTCATCGCCATTGCGGCCGTCGTGGCGCTCTTGATCCATGCGGTCGCAGGCTTCGGACTCGCATGGCCCTTCTGGCTGATCCTGATCTTCGTCGTCCAGTTTTTCCGCGATCCGCCGCGCCCGATTCCGAGCCAGGCCAACGCCGTGCTGTGCCCGGCGGACGGCCGCATCGTTGCCGTGGAAACCGCGCACGACCCGTATGCAAACCGTGAAGCGCTCAAGATCAGCGTGTTCATGAACGTCTTCAACGTGCACTCGCAACGCTCGCCCGTGGACGGCGCCGTCGCCAAGGTCGAGTACTTCCCGGGCGCGTACCTGAACGCCGCCATCGACAAGGCTTCGACCGAGAACGAGCGCAACGCCGTGGTCCTGACGATGGCCGACGGCACGACCGTCACCTCGGTGCAGATCGCGGGCCTGATCGCGCGCCGCATTCTCTGCTACGTGCGTGCCGGCGAGCCGCTCTCGCGTGGCCAGCGCTATGGCTTCATCCGCTTCGGCTCGCGCGTCGACGTCTACCTGCCCGTGGGCAGCCGCCCGCGCGTGTCGATCGGCGAGAAGGTGTCCGCCTCGTCGACGATCCTCGCCGAACTGCCGACCCAATCGGCATAAAGGAGGGCTGCGATGGCCGGATTCAAACAGCGTCGACCCCGTAACCCCGCCGGCGCGCCGCTGCCGCGGCCGTTCCGGCGCAACAAGGCCGTGCAGGAGCCGATGGGCGTCGCCGCGAACCGGCGCGCGGCGCGCCAGGAGTTCCTGAAGAAGCGCGGCATCTACCTGCTGCCCAACGCGTTCACCACGGCGGCGCTCTTCTGCGGCTTCTTCGCGGTCGTGCAGGCCATGAACGTGCGCTTCGAGGTGGCGGCCATCGCCATTTTCGTGGCGATGGTGCTCGACGGCATGGACGGGCGCGTGGCGCGCATGACGCACTCGCAAAGTGCGTTCGGCGAGCAGTTCGACAGCCTCTCGGACATGGTGTCGTTCGGTGTGGCGCCCGCGCTCGTGATGTACGAGTGGGTGCTCAAGGATCTCGGGCGCTGGGGCTGGCTCGCGGCTTTCGTCTACTGTTCGGGCGCGGCGCTGCGTCTTGCGCGCTTCAACACGAACATCGGCGTGGTGGACAAGCGCTTCTTCCAGGGCCTGCCGAGCCCGGCTGCGGCCGCGCTCATCGCCGGCTTCGTCTGGCTCGCCACCGACAACCGCGTGCCCGTGAAGCTCTCGTGGCTGCCGTGGGTGGCCTTCGTGCTGACGATCTACGCGGGCGTGACGATGGTGTCCAACGCGCCGTTCTACAGCGGCAAGGCGCTCGACGTGCGCCATCGCGTGCCGTTCGCGGCCACGCTGCTCGTGGTGGTGGCGTTCGTGCTGGTGTCGTCCGATCCGCCGTTGATGCTGTTCGGCCTGTTCGTGCTCTACGGCCTCTCGGGCTATGTGTTCTGGGCGTACCAGGCCGTGCGCGGACGCTCGAACCCGGCGCGTTCGTCGCCGCGCGAGCGGTAGGGCGCGGGTGGGGGAGTGCTGCAAAAAAGGGGCTGCGCGCGAGCGCGGCCCTTTTTCTTTTGGCGGGCGCCAACGCTCGTCTGCCTATACCGGCCGTCCACGCCAGTTGCCTCCAATTGCGCTATCGGCGGATTCCGGCTATAGTCGGCGGCATGGACACCATCCAGTTCCCCCTCTTCTCCCTTCAAGCCGGCGCGCGACTAAGCACGCTAGCGCTAGCGCGCCTGCCGCGCTGATCTCGCTCGCCCTCCGTAAGCCTCGTTCATTGTCAGCGTCGCCATCGGTGGCGCGAACACCCAAAATCCGTTTAGACACTGAACAAGTCCCCCTGGAGACCCGAAATGGCAGCAGACAAGCTCATCATCTTCGATACGACGTTGCGTGACGGCGAGCAGTCGCCCGGTGCGTCGATGACGAAGGAAGAGAAAATCCGCATCGCGAAGCAGCTCGAGCGCATGAAGGTCGACATCATCGAAGCCGGCTTCGCAGCCAGCTCGAACGGCGACTTCGACGCGATCCACACGATCGCCGGCATGGTGAAGGACAGCACGATCTGCTCGCTCGCCCGCGCGAACGACAAGGACATCCAGCGCGCCGCCGACGCGCTCAAGCCCGCCGACCACTTCCGCATCCACACGTTCATCGCCACCTCGGCGCTGCACATGGAGAAGAAGCTGCGCATGTCGCCCGAGCAGGTGCTCGAGCAGGCGAAGCTGGCCGTGCGCTTCGCGCGCAAGTTCACGAACGACGTGGAGTTCTCGCCGGAAGACGGCAGCCGCTCGGACATGGACTTCCTGTGCCGCGTGCTCGAAGCCGTGATCAACGAAGGCGCGACCACGATCAACATCGCCGATACGGTCGGCTATGGCATTCCCGAGCTGTACGGCAACCTCGTGAAGACGCTGCGCGAGCGCATTCCGAACTCGGACAAGGCCGTGTTCTCGGTGCACTGCCACAACGACCTCGGCATGGCCGTGGCGAACTCGCTGGCCGGCGTCCAGATCGGCGGCGCGCGTCAGGTGGAGTGCACGATCAACGGTCTCGGCGAGCGCGCGGGCAACACCTCGCTCGAAGAAATCGTGATGGCGGTCAAGACCCGCAAGGACTACTTCGGTCTCGATCTCGGCATCGACACCACGCAGATCGTGCCGGCTTCGAAGCTCGTTTCGCAGATCACCGGTTTCGTCGTGCAGCCGAACAAGGCCGTGGTCGGCGCCAACGCGTTTGCGCACGCTTCGGGCATCCACCAGGACGGCGTGCTCAAGGCGCGCGACACCTACGAGATCATGCGCGCGGAAGACGTGGGCTGGAGCGCGAACAAGATCGTGCTCGGCAAGCTCTCGGGCCGCAACGCGTTCAAGCAGCGCCTGCAGGAACTGGGCATCCAGCTCGACAGCGAAGGCGAACTGAACAACGCGTTCGCGCGCTTCAAGGAACTGGCCGACCGCAAGTCGGAAATTTTCGACGAAGACATCATCGCGATCGTCACGGAAGAGTCGGCGCAGGCGCAGGACCAGGAGCACTTCAAGTTCATCTCGCTCGCGCAGCATTCTGAGACGGGTGAGCGTCCGCACGCGCGCGTCGTGTTCTCGGCCGACGGCAAGGAAGTGACCGGCGAAGCCGCGGGCAACGGCCCGGTGGACGCCACGCTCAACGCGATCGAAACCGAAGTGGGCAGCGGCTCGGAGCTGTTGCTGTACTCGGTGAACGCGATCACGACGGGCACCCAGGCGCAGGGCGAAGTGACGGTGCGTCTCTCGAAGGCCGGCCGCATCGTCAACGGCGTGGGCACCGATCCGGATATCGTCGCCGCTTCGGCGAAGGCGTATATCTCGGCGCTCAACAAGCTCTACTCGGGCGACAAGGTCAATCCGCAGCGCTCCGAAGCGGTGTAAGCGGTGGCGAGGCGTTTGGCCTCGCTCGCATCGCCTGGCAATCAAAAACCCCCGGGCTCGCGAGAGCGCGGGGGTTTTGTTTTTTTGCCGCGCCCGGGGGCGCGATCAGAAACGATCAGAACAGGCTGCGGCGATCCGGATCGTGCAGCGGATCGGGCGTCTTCTGCGTGAGCCGCAGAATGCCCTGGTCGTCGAAGTAGAAGCTGTAGAGCATGTACCAGACGTTGTCTTCGAGGTAGCGGTAGGTCCACGCTTCCTTCTTCATCAGCGGGAAGTAGGAGGTTTCGACCGGGCGGCCGAAGTTCACCAGCACGTCGGCGCGCGTCCATTTGCCGATTTCCGCGCGATAGAACTCGTTGGGCTGCAGCACCTGGCGCACGTTCACGACCTTGCCACTCGCGTCGATGTCGGCGGCCGTGGTGACTTCGCCCATCGGCTGGGTCGGCCACATCAGGCGCTTGCCGCCGTCGGGCAAGTCGTAGGTTTCGGCCGGCGGGCCGAAGCGGGCGATCACGGACTGCGCGTCGTCGCCTGCATGGAATTGTTGCCACGGCTGGGCGCAGCCGGCGAGCGCGAGTGCGCCCACGCCCGCGAGGAGCCCGAGACGCAGGCGGCGCGAGGCGAGGCGCATGGGCGTTGCGAGCGAGGTTGAGAGGCGCGTGAACATGATGTCCCCCGATGGCAAGGTTTCAATGACCGCCGTGAATGTGGAACCCTTATTTTGACACGGCGCGAGGCGCTCGCGGGCGGGCCTGTCCGGGCACGCGGTGGATCGCGGCCTTGCCGTCGCCCCGTCTCGCGGCCTATGATCCGCGCTTCGAATGACAATCGGGCTGGCATCAAACAATGAGAGATAAGCGCATGACGGCACGCATGGCGCGTGCGGCGGCGATCATGGTCGCCATGACGGCGCTGGCGGCAGGCCTTGCGGCCGCAACCGGCGCACAGGCGGATGAGGTGCCGACCGGCAAGCCGATCCAGCTCGCGCTCATCGAAGGCATGTCCGGCCCGTTCGCGGACGCGGGCGCGGCCGTCGAGCGCAATCTGCGCTTCGGCGTGGAGCGCGTCAATGCGCGCGGCGGCGTCGTGCTGCGTGACGGGGCGCATCCGCTCGAACTGGTGACGCTCGACAGCAAGGGCAGCCCCGAGGCGGCACTCGTGCAACTGCGCATGGCGCAGGACCGCCACATCGGCTATGTCATGCAGGGCAACAGCTCGGCGGTGGCGGCTGCGCTCGAGTCGGCGGTCGATCGCCAGGCCACGCGCGATCCGCAGAACCGCGAGCTCTTCCTCAACTATTCCGCCGACGACCCCGCGCTCACCAACGCGAATTGCAGCTTCTGGCATTTCCGCTTCGACGCGCACGCGGGCATGCGCATGGACGCGCTCGCGGACGTGATCGCCGCGGACAAGTCGGTGAAGAAGGTCTATCTGCTCAACCAGGACTACAGCTTCGGCCACGATGTGAGCACGCTCGCCCGCGCCGCGCTGGCGAAGGACCGTCCGGACATCGCCATCGTCGGCGACGAGTTCCACCCCATTGGCCGCGTGAAGGACTTCGCGCCGTATATCGCCAAGATTCGCGCCGCGGGCGCCGACGCCGTCATCACGGGAAACTGGGGCAATGACCTCACGCTGCTCGTGAAGGCTGCACGCGAGCAGGGCCTCGACGCGAAGTTCTACACCTTCTACGGCAACAGCCTCGGCGCGCCGGCGGCGCTGGGCGACGCGGGCGTGAAGCGCGTGATCGCCGTGGCCGACTGGCATCCGAACGCGGGCGGTGCGGCTTCCGACGCGTGGTACAAGTCCTTCCGGGCACGCTATCCGGCAGCGAAGGACGACTACCCGGTGCTGCGCATGTCGATGATGGTGGAGATGCTCGCTCAGGCCATGACGAAGGCGGGCACGGCCGACCCCGCGGCGGTCGCGAACGCGCTGGAGGGCATGCGCTTCGACAATGGCTTCCACCCCATGTGGATGCGCGCCGACGACCACCAGGTGATCCAGCCCCTTTACGTCATGGAGATGGACAGGCAGGGCACGCCCGGCGTGCGCAACGACAACGAGGGTTCCGGCTACGGCTTTCGCACGGTGCTGGCGCTGCCCGCGCAGCAGACCGTGCCCGCCACGGTCTGCCAGATGAAGCGGCCTTGACAGCGTCCCTTACAAGCGGTTTCGCGGCAAATCGGGGCTGTGCTACAATACGCCCCTTGTCGCGAACCTGCGGCAAGACAATCACGCAGTCAGAACCAAGCCACGGCACGGCCTTTCTTCCGTGACCGCTCGTTTGTTTTAAAGGAAAAGCAAAATGTCCGTAGCAGATATCAAGAAGTCCGACGTCGTCGCGCAATTCGCGCGCGGCACCAACGACACGGGATCGCCCGAAGTTCAGGTTGCACTCCTGACGTCGCGTATCAACGAACTGACTGGCCACTTCAAGTCGCACGCGAAGGACCACCACAGCCGCCGCGGTCTGCTGCGCATGGTGAGCCGCCGCCGTAAGCTGCTCGACTACCTGAAGGGCAAGGATGCTGATCGTTACCGCGCGCTGATCGAGAAGCTGGGTCTGCGTAAGTAATCGGAAGGTCTTCCGCAAAGATGCCTGTGTCAGTTCCACTGATGCAGGCATTTTGTTTTTTGAACGGTGCGCTTCATGCGGCTTTTCAGGCCGCTTCGATGCAAAAAACACCGGTCGGAAACACAAGGCATCACCACGTAGCACCAGCAGTACAAGCAGCAGGGCCGGGCCTCGGGGCAGAGCTTTGTGTCATTCCAGCAGATCGTACGCGGCGATGCGTCACAGCCGCACTGCAACCGTTTTGCAACCTCGCGATCCGCTGGAATGGCATAACACTCCTCTTCCTGCGCGGTGCCGGAGCCTGTCTTGCCGCATCGTCCGCGTGTGCGGGCGGCGCATAACAAATGAGTAAGGAGTGAGTGACCATGACCATGTTCAATAAAGTCGTGAAGGAATTCAAATGGGGCCAGCACAACGTGCGCCTCGAAACGGGTGAGATCGCCCGTCAGGCCAGCGGTGCTGTCATCGTCGACGTCGAAGACACCGTCGTGCTCGCGACCGTCGTCGGCGCGAAGACCGCCAAACCGGGTCAGGACTTCTTCCCGCTCACCGTCGACTACATCGAAAAGACCTATTCGGCCGGCAAGATCCCGGGCGGCTTCTTCCGCCGCGAAGGCCGTCCGTCGGAAGGCGAGACGCTGATCTCGCGCCTGATTGACCGTCCGCTGCGCCCGCTTTTCCCGGAAGGCTATTACAACGAAGTCCAGGTCGTGATCCACGTCCTGTCGATCAACCCGGAAGTCCCGGCTGACATCCCCGCGCTGATCGGCGCGTCGGCGGCTCTCGCGATCTCGGGTCTGCCGTTCAACGGCCCGGTGGGCGCCGCACGCGTCGCCTACATCAACAACGAGTACGTGCTCAACCCGACGCGCGCGCAGATCAAGGAATCGCGCCTCGACCTCGTCGTGGCCGGTACCGAGCGCGCCGTGCTGATGGTGGAATCGGAAGCCGACCAGCTGCCGGAAGACGTGATGCTCGGCGCCGTCGTATTCGGCCACGAGCAGATGCAAACGGCCATCGACGCGATCCACGAACTGGTGCGCGACGGCGGCAAGCCGGAGTGGGACTGGACGCCGGCGCCGAAGGACGAAGCGCTCATCGCACGCGTCACGGCCATCGCCAACGACAACCTGCTCGCCGCGTATCAACTGCGCGACAAGCAGCAGCGTTCGACCAAGCTGAAGGAAGTCTACGCAGCGACGTCGGCCAAGCTCGAAGAAGAAGCGGCTGCGGCCGGCACAACGGCGGCCGACAAGGCCACGGTCGGCAACATCGTGTTCGACCTCGAAGCGAAGATCGTCCGTTCGCAGATCCTGAACGGCGAGCCGCGTATCGACGGCCGCGACACGCGCACGGTGCGCCCGATCGAGATCCGCACGGGCGTGCTGCCGCGCACCCACGGTTCGGCGCTCTTCACGCGCGGCGAAACGCAGGCACTGGTCGTCGCGACGCTCGGCACCAAGGGCGACGAGCAGATCATCGACGCGCTCGAAGGCGAGTACCGCGACCGCTTCATGCTCCACTACAACATGCCCCCGTTCGCGACCGGCGAAACGGGCCGTGTTGGCTCGCCCAAGCGCCGTGAAATCGGCCACGGCCGTCTCGCCAAGCGCGCGCTGGTCGCATGCCTGCCGAGCGCCGAAGAGTTCGGCTACTCGATCCGCGTCGTTTCGGAAATCACCGAGTCGAACGGTTCGTCGTCGATGGCTTCGGTGTGCGGCGGCTGCCTCGCGCTGATGGACGCCGGCGTACCGATGAAGGCGCACGTCGCCGGCATCGCGATGGGCCTGATCCTCGAAGGCAACAAGTTCGCCGTGCTGACCGACATCCTCGGCGACGAAGATCACCTCGGCGACATGGACTTCAAGGTTGCGGGTACGGAAGCCGGCGTGACCGCGCTGCAGATGGACATCAAGATCCAGGGTATCACCAAGGAAATCATGCAGGTCGCGCTCGCGCAAGCGAAGGAAGGCCGTATGCACATCCTCGGCAAGATGACCTCGGCGGTGTCGGGCGTGAACACCGAACTGTCGGCGTACGCTCCGCGCATGATCACCATCAAGATCAACCCGGAAAAGATCCGTGACGTGATCGGCAAGGGCGGTTCGGTGATCCGCGCGCTGACGGAAGAAACCGGCACGACGATCGACATCTCCGACGACGGCGTCGTGACCATCGCTTCGACGTCGAGCGAAGGCATGGCCGAAGCGAAGAAGCGCATCGAAAACATCACGGCCGAAATCGAAGTGGGCCAGGTGTACGAAGGCGCGGTCCTCAAGCTGCTGGACTTCGGCGCGATCGTGAACCTGCTGCCGGGCAAGGATGGTCTGCTGCACATCTCCGAGATCGCCAACGAGCGCATCAAGGACATCAACGACTATCTGAAGGAAGGCCAGGTCGTGAAGGTCAAGGTCATCCAGACGGACGAGAAGGGCCGCGTGCGCCTGTCCGCCAAGGCGCTGCTCAACGAGCAGGCCAATGGCGGCGCACCGCAAGGCGAGCCGCAGCAGTAAAGCGGTAAGCTCCAACGGCCGGCAGCGTGCAAAACGCGCCGGCCGTTTTTTATGACAATGAGGGTGAATGGCAGTGCGCATGCGTCAATCCTGTCGCGTGCGCAGCGCCATCCAGACGGGGCGCGAAGCGCTGAGGAGACGCGAGATGAAGGCAGTCGAGATTACGGAATTCGGTGCGCCGGACGTGCTCAAGCTGGCCGAACGGCCAACTCCCGAGCCGAAGGCCGGCGAAGTGCTGATCAAGGTGAGCGCCTCGGGCGTGAACCGTCCCGACGTATTCCAGCGCAAGGGCTCGTATGCGCCGCCGCCGGGTATTTCCGATCTGCCGGGGCTCGAGGTGGCGGGCGAGATCGTCGGCGGCTCGATCGAAGAGAAGAACAATCCGTTTGGGCTGAAGATCGGCGATCGCGTGTGCGCGCTGATCGCGGGCGGCGGTTACGCCGAGTACGCGGTCGCGCCGCTCGGGCAATGCCTGCCGGTGCCGCAGGGGCTCACCGATGTCGAGGCGGCCTCGCTGCCCGAAACGTTCTTCACGGTCTGGAGCAACGTGTTCCAGCGCGCCTACCTCGGCCAGGGCGAGGGCGGCGAGAACGAGACGCTGCTCGTGCAGGGTGGCTCGAGCGGCATCGGCGTGACGGCGATCCAGATCGCGCATGCCCTCGGTTTCCGCGTGTTCGCCACCGCGGGCTCGGACGACAAGTGCCGCGCCTGTGAAGCGCTCGGCGCCGACCGCGCCATCAACTACCGCAGCAGCGATTTCGTCGAGGTCGTGAAGGCGCTCACGAACGACCGCGGCGTGGACGTGATCCTCGACATGGTGGCCGGCGGCTATGTGGCGCGCGAGCTTTCCGCGCTGGCGACCGGTGGCCGCATCGTGCTCATCGCGACGCTCGGCGGCTCCAAGGCCGAACTCAACATGGGCGAGATCCTGCGCCGCCGCCTCACGGTGACCGGTTCGACGCTGCGCGCGCGTTCCGTCGAGTTCAAGGCCCAGATCGCTCAGGAACTCAAGGCGAAGGTCTGGCCCCTCATCGAAGAGGGCCGCATCAAACCCGTCGTGTTCCGCGTATTTCCCGCCGCGCAGGCCGCCGAGGCGCATGCTTTGATGGAAAGCAGCGAGCACATCGGCAAGATCATGCTCGACTGGAGCGGCGCGGCCTGACGGCGCATCGGCACGAGCGATCCGCTCGTGCTTGATTTTTCGGGATTTTTTTCGCATGTTTTTTGTGCATCCCGGGCGGGGCGGTTTGACCCGCCTGGATTTCACGCAGTAAAATTATGTGTTTGCGTCCGCTTTTAACAGCAACCGGAACAATGACGAAACAACGATCGAAGCTCGTAGTCGGTAACTGGAAGATGCATGGTCGCCTCGCGGCCAATGCGGCACTGCTAGAGGGCGTTGCGCGTGGCGCGCAGACGCTCCCCGCGGATGTGCACGTGGGTGTGTGCGTGCCGTTCGCGTATCTCGCGCAGGCGCAGGCGCTGCTCGGCGGCAGCCGGGTTCAGTGGGGCGCGCAAGACATTTCGGCGCACGAGCAGGGCGCCTATACGGGCGAAGTCGCGGCAGGCATGGTCGCCGACTTCGAAGCCACGTTTGCGATCGTTGGTCACTCGGAGCGCCGCGCTTACCACGGCGAAAGCTCCGAATGCGTCGCTGTGAAGGCACAGCGCGCGCTTGCGGCTGGCCTCACGCCGATCGTCTGCGTGGGTGAAACGCTCGAAGAACGCGAGTCGGGCGCGACCGAGCGCGTGGTCGGCTCTCAGATCGATGCCGTGCTGGCCGCGCTGTCGGCCGAAGAGGCGGCGCGTATCGTCGTCGCTTACGAGCCGGTCTGGGCGATCGGCACCGGCAAGAGCGCAAGCTCGGAGCAGGCTCAGCAGGTGCATGCGTTCCTGCGCGCGCGCCTCGCAGCCAAGGGCGCGCAAGTGGCGGACGTGCCGCTGCTCTACGGCGGCAGCGTGAAGCCGGAAAATGCGGCGGAGCTCTTCCGTCAGGCCGACATCGACGGCGGCCTGATCGGCGGTGCGTCGCTGAAAGAGGGTGATTTCCTCGCGATCTGCGTGGCCGCTGCTGCGGGCGCCAGCGTCGCGAGCTAAAGGCTTGCGCACGAAGCATTCGAACTAAAACGCGTCGTGCGGGCTGCTTATGCGTCTGCTCCGGGAGGGGCGGGCGTTCAACCAGGACTCAGGTGAGTGTGATGCTGTATTTGAAAACGTTGATTATCGTCGTCCAGCTTCTGTCGGCGCTCGGGGTGATCGGCCTCGTCTTGCTGCAGCACGGCAAAGGCGCGGACATGGGCGCCGCATTCGGCAGCGGCGCGTCGGGCAGCCTGTTCGGCGCGAGTGGTTCCGCGAACTTCCTTTCGCGCACTACCGCAGTTCTCGCAACGGTGTTTTTCTGCTCCACCCTTGCGTTAACTTACCTGGGGTCGTATCATGCGAAGCCTTCGGCGGGCGTGCTTGGCGCTTCGGTTCCAGCCCCGGTCGTAGCCTCGGCGCCGGCAGCTTCGGCACCGGTTGCATCTGCTCCTGGCGCATCCGCTCCGGCGGCGGCTTCGCCGGCTGCAGCAGCCTCGCAACCTGGCAACGACGTGCCGAAATAAGATTGAAAAACTTGTTTTGTGCGTTGAACAACGAACGGAAACAAGTTAGAATCTAAGTCTTGAAGCGATTCGCGGGTTGCAAGATTTTGTTGTCCCGGATTGCATGTAGTGCCGACGTGGTGAAATTGGTAGACACGCTATCTTGAGGGGGTAGTGGCGAAAGCTGTGCGAGTTCGAGTCTCGCCGTCGGCACCAATGTTATCTAAAAAATGCCAGCCGCTTGCTTCAGCTTCGGCTGGCATTTTTGCTTCTTACGTCGTGTTCGTCTTCTGTTCGCAGCGCGAAGTACGTGAAGTGATTCCCGCGGAGCGATGCAAGTTCCAGCGGAACCTCAGAACCAACCGATATAGAGGATAGCCTTGAACCTCGCTGCCTATTTCCCCGTCCTTCTGTTCCTCCTCGTGGGTGTTGGTCTGGGCATAGCGCTAGTGACAATCGGCAAGGTCCTCGGTCCCAACCGGCCAGACAGCGAAAAGAATTCGCCGTACGAGTGCGGCTTCGAAGCCTTCGAAGACGCCCGAATGAAGTTCGACGTACGCTACTACCTGGTCGCCATCCTTTTCATCATCTTCGACCTCGAAACGGCGTTCCTGTTTCCGTGGGGCGTGGCCCTGCGCGATATCGGCTGGCCGGGCTTCCTGTCGATGATGCTGTTTCTGCTCGAATTCCTGCTGGGCTTTGCCTACATCTGGAAGAAGGGTGGTCTCGACTGGGAATAATGGGTTAATCGCCGGATTGTATGGGCGGCACTGCGGGGAAACTGTGGGCTGTCCGTCTGGAGTGGAAAGCACATGAGTATCGAAGGGGTCTTGAAGGAAGGGTTTGTCACCACCACGGCTGACAAGCTGATCAACTGGACGCGCACTGGCTCGCTGTGGCCGATGACGTTCGGTCTGGCGTGTTGCGCGGTCGAGATGATGCACGCGGGCGCGGCCCGTTATGACCTTGACCGTTTCGGCGTGGTGTTCCGTCCGAGCCCGCGTCAGTCGGACGTCATGATCGTCGCCGGCACGCTCTGCAACAAGATGGCGCCGGCGCTGCGCAAGGTCTACGACCAGATGGCCGAGCCGCGCTGGGTCATTTCGATGGGGTCGTGCGCCAACGGCGGCGGCTACTACCACTATTCGTATTCGGTCGTGCGCGGTTGTGATCGCATCGTGCCGGTCGACGTCTATGTGCCGGGATGCCCGCCGACAGCGGAAGCCCTGGTCTACGGGGTGATCCAGTTGCAGGCGAAGATTCGCCGCACCAGCACCATCGCCCGTCAATAAAGGCCGCGAGCCTCCCCACAATATGGCAAGCAAACTCGAGACCCTGAAAGCGAACCTCGAAGCGGCCCTTGGCGCGCGCATCGTCAGCCTCACCGAGGCGCTCGGCGAGCTGACGCTGGTCGTCAAGGCGGGCGAGTCCCTCGCGGTGGCCAAGGAGCTGCGCGACAATCCCTCGCTGCGCTTCGAGCAACTGGTCGACCTGTGCGGCGTCGACTATCAGACCTTCGGTGACGGCGCCTGGGAAGGCCCGCGCTTCGCCGCGGTGTCGCATCTGCTGTCGCTCGCGAACAACTGGCGCGTGCGTCTGCGCGTGTTCGCGCCGGACGACGAAGTGCCGATCGTGCCCTCGCTCGTCGAGATCTGGAATTCGGCCAACTGGTACGAGCGCGAAGCGTTCGACCTGTTCGGCATCGTCTTCGAAGGCCACCCCGACCTGCGCCGCATCCTGACCGACTACGGTTTCATCGGCCATCCGTTCCGCAAGGACTTCCCGGTTTCGGGCTATGTCGAAATGCGTTACGACCCGGAGCAGAAGCGCGTGGTCTACCAGCCCGTCACGATCGAGCCGCGCGAGATCACGCCGCGTGTGATCCGCGAAGATCGCTACGGCGGTCTGAAGAAACACTAAGAGGGTCGCATGTCAGAGATCAAGAACTACACGCTCAACTTCGGCCCGCAGCACCCGGCAGCGCACGGTGTGCTGCGCCTCGTGCTCGAGCTCGACGGCGAAGTGATCCAGCGCGCCGATCCGCACATCGGCCTGCTGCATCGCGCGACCGAAAAGCTCGCCGAGAGCAAGACGTTCATTCAGTCGGTGCCGTACATGGACCGTCTCGACTACGTGTCGATGATGGTCAACGAGCACGGCTATGTGCTCGCCATCGAAAAGCTGCTCGGCATTGAAGTGCCGATCCGCGCGAAGTACATCCGCGTGCTGTTCGACGAAGTCACGCGCGTGCTGAACCACCTCATGTGGATCGGCTCGCACGCGCTCGACGTCGGCGCGATGGCGGTGTTCCTCTACGCGTTCCGCGAGCGCGAAGACCTGATGGACGTCTACGAGGCGGTCTCGGGTGCGCGCATGCACGCGGCTTACTACCGTCCGGGCGGCGTGTACCGCGATCTGCCTGACGCCATGCCGCAATACAAGGCGTCGAAGATTCACAACGAGAAGGCGCTCGCCCGCATGAACGAGGCGCGCCAGGGCTCGGTGCTGGACTTCATCGACGACTTCTTCACGCGCTTCCCAGGTTGCGTCGACGAGTACGAAACGTTGCTCACCGACAACCGTATCTGGAAGCAGCGTCTGGTCGGCATCGGCGTGGTGAGCCCCGAGCGCGCCATGCAGCTCGGCCTGACGGGCGCGATGCTGCGCGGTTCGGGCATCGAGTGGGACCTGCGCAAGAAGCAGCCGTACGAAGTCTACGACCAGATGGACTTCGACATTCCGGTGGGCGTGAACGGCGACTGCTACGACCGTTATCTCGTGCGCGTCGAAGAAATGCGCCAGTCCACTCGCATCGCGAAACAGTGCATTGAGTGGCTGCGCAAGAATCCCGGCCCCGTGATGATCGACAATCACAAGGTTGCGCCGCCTTCGCGCGTGAACATGAAGTCGAACATGGAAGAGCTGATTCACCACTTCAAGCTCTTCACGGAAGGCTTCCATGTGCCCGAAGGCGAGGCGTACGCTGCCGTCGAACATCCGAAGGGTGAATTCGGCATCTACCTGGTGTCAGATGGCGCGAACAAGCCGTATCGTCTGAAGATCCGTGCGCCGGGTTACGCCCACCTGTCCGCGCTCGATGAAATGGCGCGCGGCCACATGATTGCCGACGCGGTCACGATCATCGGCACGCAGGACATCGTGTTCGGTGAAATTGACCGCTAGGGCGGCGCGCAGCAAGGTGCGCCCGGTCCCGGGCGCACGCAGCATGGAACGCCACGTCTGTCGCAGCGAATGTATGAGAACGCGCGGCAGGTTTTCGTTCGGTAGGAATTGAAAGAGTCGTGTCTGAAAATGATCTCAGCTGAAGGCCTGAAAGAAATCGATCGCGCGTTGACGAAGTACCCCGCCGATCAGCGACAGTCCGCCGTGATGGCGGCTTTGGCCGTTGCTCAGGAAGAGCATGGCTGGCTGTCTCCCGAAATCATGCAGTACGTGGCCGACTACATCGGCATGCCGCCTGTCGCGGTCCAGGAAGTGGCCACGTTCTACACGATGTTCGAGACCACGCCGGTCGGCAAGCACAAGATCACGCTCTGCACGAATCTGCCGTGCCAGCTCGGCCCGGATGGCGGCTCGGAGAGCGCCGCCGAATACCTGAAGCAGAAGCTCGGAATCGACTTCGGCGAAACCACGCCCGACGGCAAGTTCACCTTGAAAGAAGGTGAGTGCATGGGCGCGTGCGGCGATGCACCGGTGATGCTCGTGAACAATCACCGCATGTGCAGCTTCATGAGCCGCGAGAAGATCGACCAGCTGCTCGAGGAGCTTTCGAAATGACTTCGTTGCACGACCGTCACATCAAACCGCTGATTCTCGCGGGCCTCAACGGCGAGAACTGGCATCTCGAAGACTACGTCGCGCGCGGCGGCTACAAGCAGCTGCGCCGTATTCTCGAAGAAAAGATTCCGCCCGAGCAGGTGATCGCCGACGTGAAGGCGAGCGGTCTGCGCGGCCGCGGCGGCGCGGGCTTCCCGACCGGCCTGAAGTGGAGCTTCATGCCGCGTCAGTTTCCGGGGCAGAAGTATCTCGTCTGCAACTCGGACGAGGGCGAGCCCGGCACGTTCAAGGACCGCGACATCCTGCGCTGGAATCCGCATAGCGTGATCGAAGGCATGGCCATCGGCGCGTACGCGATGGGCATCACCGTGGGCTACAACTACATCCACGGCGAGATTTTCGAGGTGTACCGCCGCTTCGAGGCTGCGCTGGAAGAGGCGCGCCAGGCGGGCTACCTCGGCGACAACATTCTCGGCACGGACTTCTCGTTCCAGCTGCACGCGCACCATGGCTATGGCGCGTACATCTGCGGCGAGGAAACCGCGCTGCTCGAGTCGCTCGAAGGCAAGAAGGGTCAGCCGCGTTTCAAGCCGCCTTTCCCGGCGAGCTTCGGCGTGTACGGCAAGCCCACCACGATCAACAACACCGAGACGTTCGCAGCCGTCCCGTTCCTGCTGAGCGTCGGTCCGCAGACGTACATGGAACTCGGCAAGCCGAACAACGGCGGCACGAAGATCTTCTCGATCTCGGGCGACGTGGAGCGTCCGGGCAACTACGAGATCCCGCTCGGCACTCCGTTCGCGAAGCTCATGGAGCTGGCCGGCGGCGTGCGCGGCGGCAAGAAGCTGAAGGCTGTGATTCCGGGCGGTTCGTCGGCGCCGGTCATTCCGGGCGACCTGATGATGCAGACCGACATGGACTATGACTCCATCGCCAAGCAGGGCTCGATGCTCGGCTCGGGCGCCGTCATCGTCATGGACGAAACGCGCTGCATGGTGCGCTCGCTGCTGCGTCTCTCGTACTTCTATTACGAAGAGTCGTGCGGCCAGTGCACGCCGTGCCGCGAAGGCACGGGCTGGCTGTATCGCGTGGTGAACCGCATCGAGCACGGCGAAGGCCGCCAGGAAGACCTGGACCTGCTGAACTCGGTGGCGGGCAACATCATGGGCCGTACGATCTGCGCGCTCGGCGACGCGGCGGCCATGCCGGTGCGCGGCATGCTCAAGCATTACTGGGACGAATTCGAATATCACGTGCACAACAAGCGTTGTCTCGTCGGCGGTCATGCCGGCTCGCACGCGGCCTCGGAAACGGTGGCCGCCTGACAGGCGAAGAGACAGCATGTTGTGCGCGAACCGCGTAGCACGACGCAACGGCGCAGTGACGGGGAATGCCGCTGTGAAATTGAGCGGTAACAGGTTAGGGACGATTAACCATCATGGTTGAACTTGAAATAGACGGCAAGAAGGTGCAGGTGCCCGAGGGCAGCATGGTGATCCAGGCTGCTCAGCGCGTGGACACGTACATCCCGCACTTCTGCTATCACAAGAAGCTCTCCATCGCGGCCAACTGCCGGATGTGTCTCGTCGATGTCGAGAAGATGCCGAAGGCCGTGCCCGCGTGCGCGACGCCGGTGTCGCAAGGCATGATCGTGCGCACCATGTCGGACAAGGCCGTGCAGGGTCAGCAAGCCGTGATGGAATTCCTGCTGATCAACCACCCGCTCGACTGCCCGATCTGCGATCAGGGCGGCGAATGCCAGCTTCAGGATCTGGCCGTCGGTTACGGCAAGTCCGCCTCGCGCTACAGCGAAGAAAAGCGCGTGGTGTTCCACAAGAACGTCGGTCCGCTCATCTCGATGGAAGAGATGTCGCGCTGCATCCACTGCACGCGCTGCGTGCGCTTCGGCGACGAAATCGCCGGCGTGATGGAGCTCGGCATGCTCGGCCGCGGCGAGCACTCGGAAATCACCTCGTTCGTCGGCAAGACGGTCGATTCGGAACTCTCGGGCAACATGATCGACCTGTGCCCGGTCGGCGCGCTCACGAGCAAGCCGTTCCGCTTCTCGGCGCGGACGTGGGAACTGTCGCGCCGCAAGTCGGTGAGCCCGCACGACGCAACGGGTGCGAACCTCGTCGTGCAGGTGAAGAACAACCGCGTGATGCGCGTGCTGCCGTTCGAGAACGAAGCCATCAACGAATGCTGGATCTCGGACAAGGACCGCTTCTCGTACGAAGGCCTGAACAGCGAAGACCGTCTCACGCGCCCGATGATCAAGCAGGGCGGCGAGTGGATCGAGACCGACTGGCAGACCGCGCTCGAATACGTCGTGAAGGGCATCAAGGGCATTTGCGACGAGCATGGCGAGAACCAGCTCGCGCTGCTCGCGAGCCCGCACAGCACGCTCGAAGAACTCTATCTCGCGAAGCAGTTCGCGGACGCGATCGGCACGCCGAACGTCGACTTCCGTCTGCGCCAGAGCGACTTCTCGGCGCCGCTCGAAGGCGCGCCGTGGCTCGGCACGAAGATCGCCGAACTCTCGTATGCCGATTCGGCATTCGTGATCGGCTCGTTCCTGCGCCGCGACCACGCGCTGTTCGCCGCGCGTCTGCGCCAGGCCGCGAAGGGCGGGGCACAGGTCAGCTTCCTGCAGGCGACCGCTGACGGCTCGCTGATCCCGAACGCACAGCGCATCGTTGCCGCGCCTTCGGCATGGCTCGACGAACTCGCTTCGATCGCGGCGGCTGTCGCGGAAGCGAAGGGTGTCGCGGTGCCGGAAGGCTTCGCAGGCGCACAGGCCACGGAAGCCGCGAAGCAGGTCGCCGCGTCGCTGGCGAACGGCGAACGCCGCTACGTGCTGCTCGGCAACGCCGCGGTCCAGCATCCGGAGTTCTCGCGCCTGCACGCCGCCGCGCAGTTCATCGCCGAAACGACGGGCGCGACGCTTGGCTTCCTCACGGAAGCGGCCAACACGGTCGGCGCGCATATCGCCGGCGCACTGCCGGGCCGCGACGGCCTGAACGCACGCGAAGCGTTCGAGCAGCCGCGCAAGGGCTATCTGCTCTTCAACGTCGAGCCGGAATTCGATACGGCCAACCCGGCCGCCGCGCGCGCCGCGCTCGCGCAGGCCGAAATGGTCGCCGTGTTTTCGCCGTACAAGACGGGACTCGACTACGCGGACGTGCTGCTGCCCATCGCGCCGTACACGGAAACGTCGGGCACCTTCATCAACGCCGAAGGGACGTCCCAGACCTTCAACGGCGTCGTGCGCCCGCTCGGCGACACGCGTCCGGCGTGGAAGGTCTTGCGCGTGCTCGGCACGCTGCTGGGCGCCAAGGGTTTCGAATACGACACCGCCGAAGAAGTGCGCCGCAAGGCGATGGGCGACGGCAGCTTCGAAGGCCGTCTGTCGAACAAGGCCGGCGCTGCGGTTGCGCGCGGCAGCCTCGCGAAGGCCGCGGAAGGCCGCTTCGAACGTATCGCCGACGTGCCGATCTACCACGCCGATCAAATCGTGCGCCGCGGCGAGGCGCTGCAGCTCACCATGGCTGCCCGCGTGGCGAACGCGATCGGTCTGCCGGCGGCATACTTCGACCAGCTCGGCCTGAAGGAAGGCGACGCCGTGCGCGTGCGCCAGGGCGATCTGTCGGTGACGGCGCCTGCGACGCGCGATGCGAATCTTGCGCCGACGGTGGTGCGCGTGTCGGCGGCGACGCCGGCCGGTGCGCAACTCGGCAGCCTGTTCGGTGAACTGCTGGTGGAGAAGGCGTAAATGAGCTTGTTCGATACGATCAATGCAGGCGGCAGCCAGTTGCTCGGCGTGGCATGGCCCACCGTCTGGGCGCTGGTGCGCATTCTCGTCGTCGCGGTGGTGATCCTGCTGTGCGTGGCGTACCTGATCCTCTGGGAGCGCAAGCTGATCGGCTGGATGCACGTGCGTCTCGGCCCGAACCGCGTGGGCCCCGCAGGTCTGTTGCAGCCGATCGCCGACGTGCTGAAGCTGCTGCTCAAGGAAGTGATTCAGCCCGCGCAGGCGAGCCGCTGGATCTACATGGTCGCGCCGATCATGGTGGTGGTGCCGGCCTTCGCGGTCTGGGCGGTGATTCCGTTCCAGGCGGGCGCGGTGCTCGGCGACATCAACGCGGGCCTGCTCTACGCGATGGCGATCTCGTCGATCGGCGTGTACGGCGTGATCCTGGCGGGCTGGGCGTCGAACTCGAAGTACGCGTTCCTCGGCGCCATGCGCGCCGCGGCGCAGATGGTTTCGTACGAAATTTCGATGGGCTTCGCGCTCGTCGTCGTGCTGATGGTGTCGGGCAGCCTGAACCTCTCGGTGATCGTCGAAGGCCAGATGCGCGGCATGTTCGCGAACTGGGGCATCACGTTCCTCTCGTGGAACTGGCTGCCGCTGCTGCCGATGTTCGTCGTCTACTTCATCTCGGGCATTGCCGAAACGAACCGTCACCCGTTCGACGTGGTGGAAGGGGAGTCGGAAATCGTCGCGGGTCACATGATCGATTACTCGGGTATGGCGTTCGCGCTGTTCTTCCTCGCCGAGTACATCAACATGATCGTGATCTCGGCACTCGCCTCGGTGCTGTTCCTCGGCGGCTGGAGCGCCCCGTTCGCGTTCCTCGACTTCATTCCGGGCGTGTTCTGGCTGGTGCTGAAGGTCTTCTGCCTGTTGTCGGTCTTCATCTGGGCCCGCGCGACGTTCCCGCGCTATCGCTATGACCAGATCATGCGTCTCGGCTGGAAGGTGTTCATTCCGGTGTGCATCGTGTGGCTGATCGTGGTCGGCTTCTGGTACATGTCGCCGTTGAGCATCTGGAAATAAGGGGCGAACACAACCATGAACGCTATCCAAAACTTCTTCAAGACGTTTTTCCTGACCGAGCTGCTCAAGGGGCTCGCGCTGACGGGGCGTTACGCCTTCAAGCGCAAGTTCACCGTGCAGTTCCCGGAAGAAAAGACGCCTATGTCCCCGCGTTTTCGAGGCTTGCATGCGCTGCGCCGCTATGAAAATGGCGAAGAGCGCTGCATCGCGTGCAAGCTGTGCGAGGCCGTGTGCCCCGCGCTCGCGATCACGATCGAATCGGAAGTGCGCGAGGACAACACGCGCCGCACGACGCGTTACGACATCGACCTGACCAAGTGCATCTTCTGCGGTTTCTGCGAAGAAAGCTGCCCGGTCGACTCGATCGTCGAAACGCACATTCTCGAGTATCACGGCGAGAAGCGCGGCGATCTGTATTTCACGAAGGATATGCTGCTGGCCGTTGGCGATCGCTATGAAGCGCAGATCGCGGCGAACAAGGCAGCGGATGCACCGTACCGTTGATCTTTCAGTTTGACGCTGCATCGGCCCGCGGTTCGGGCCGGCTGTGGGGAACGCGTGTGCCGAACGCCCGCGCGATACCGCAGCCTGACCGCCGCGGCGCGACGCCCCCTGGTCTGGCCGCCAGTCTGCGCCGCGCAATCCGCCTCACGAAGGCCTCAACGATGAACCAGTAATCATGGAATTCACGACCGTCCTGTTCTACATCTTCGCGCTGCTGCTCACGCTGTCAGGGCTGAAGGTGATCACTTCGCGCAATCCTGTCGCGTCTGCGCTCTTCCTCGTGCTCGCGTTCTTCAACGCGGCCGCGATCTGGATGCTGCTCGAGGCCGAATTCCTCGCGATCCTGCTGGTGCTCGTCTACGTGGGCGCGGTGATGGTGCTGTTCCTGTTCGTGGTGATGATGCTGGACATCAACATCGACGTGCTGAGCCGCGACTTCAAGCGCTTCATCCCGGTGGCGACCATCGTGGGCGCGATCATCGTGGTCGAAACCGCGCTGATCCTGTGGCACGGCTTCGGCGCGACGAGCACGCCGGTGCCCGACACCACGCCGGCTGCCGCCGCCGCGATCTCGAACGCACACCTGATCGGCAAGATCATCTACACCGACTACATCTTCGCCTTCGAAGTCGCCGGCCTCGTGCTGCTGGTGGCGATCGTCGCGGCCATCGCGCTCACGGTGCGCGAGCCGAAGGACTCGAAGCGCCAGGACGTGTCGAAGCAGGTCAACGTGCGTCGCCAGGACCGCGTGCGCCTCGTGAAGATGCAGGCCGTCGTGGAAGTGCCGGAGCCGGCGGAACCGGCGCAAGCCGAAGCCGGGGCTGCGCCTGCGGCGGGTGCCGCGCCGGCCGCACCGGCAACGAAGAGCTAAGCGCGAAGGAGCGAACCATGCTGACACTGGCCCATTACCTCGTCCTCGGCGCGATCCTTTTTGCGATCTCGATCGTCGGAATCTTTTTGAATCGGCGCAACGTCATCATCATCCTGATGGCGATTGAGCTGATGCTGTTAGCGGTGAACACGAACTTCGTCGCGTTCTCGCATTACCTCGGTGACGTTCACGGACAGATTTTCGTGTTCTTCGTGCTTACAGTTGCGGCGGCGGAAGCTGCAATTGGTCTGGCTATTCTTGTGACCCTGTTCCGCAGCCTCGACACGATCAATGTCGAGGATCTCGATCAGCTCAAAGGCTAAGGCAGGCTGACTTTATGGCAACGACTCTCAACGAAACTCTTCTGCTGGCGATCCCGCTGGCTCCTCTCGCCGGTTCTCTGATTGCCGGTCTCTTTTGCAGAACGATCGGGCGCGCGGGCGCGCATACGGTGACCATTCTTGGCGTCGCGATTGCGTTCGTGCTTTCGCTCATCACGTTCTTTGACGTGATGGGCGGCGCGAGCTTCAACGCGACGGTCTACGAATGGATGTCGGTTGGCAGCCTGAAGTTCGAAGTCGGCTTCCTCATCGACTCGCTGACTGCGCTCATGATGGTCGTCGTGACCTTCGTGTCCCTGATGGTGCACATCTACACGATCGGTTACATGGCGGAAGAAGAGGGCTACGAGCGCTTCTTCTCGTACATCGCGCTCTTCACGTTCTCGATGCTGATGCTCGTGATGAGCAACAACTTCCTGCAGCTGTTCTTCGGCTGGGAAGCGGTGGGTCTCGTCTCGTACCTGCTGATCGGCTTCTACTTCAAGCGTGAAAGCGCCATCTACGCGAACATGAAGGCGTTCCTCGTGAACCGCGTGGGCGACTTCGGCTTCCTGCTCGGTATTGGCCTGTTGCTCGCGTTCGGCGGCTCGCTGAACTACAACGACATCTTCGCGAAGGGTCATGAAATCGCCGCGCTGACGTTCCCGGGCACCTCGTGGAACCTGCTCACCGTTGCGTGTATCTGCCTGTTCATCGGCGCAATGGGCAAGTCGGCCCAGTTCCCGCTGCACGTCTGGCTTCCGGACTCGATGGAAGGCCCGACGCCGATCTCCGCGCTGATTCACGCGGCAACCATGGTGACGGCCGGTATCTTCATGGTCGCGCGCATGTCGCCGCTGTTCGAACTGTCGGAAGCCGCGCTGTCGTTCATCGTCGTGATCGGCGCCATTACCGCGCTCTTCATGGGCTTCCTCGGGGTGGTCCAGAACGACATCAAGCGTGTGGTGGCTTACTCCACGCTCTCGCAGCTCGGCTACATGACGGTGGCGCTCGGCGTCTCGGCTTACCCGGTCGCGATCTTCCACCTGATGACGCACGCGTTCTTCAAGGCGCTGCTGTTCCTCGGCGCGGGCTCGGTCATCATCGGCATGCACCACGATCAGGACATGCGCAACATGGGCGGCCTGCGCAAGTACATGCCCATCACGTGGATCACCTCGCTCGTCGGTTCGCTCGCGCTGATCGGTACGCCGTTCTTCTCGGGCTTCTACTCGAAGGATTCGATCATCGACGCCGTGAAGCTCTCGCACCTGCCGGGTTCGGGCTTCGCGTACTTCGCGGTCGTGGCAAGCGTGTTCGTCACGGCGCTGTACTCGTTCCGTATGTACTTCCTCGTGTTCCACGGTGAAGAGCGCTTCCGCGGTCCGAAGCATCCGGAATCGCCGATGGCGATCGAAGCTGCCAATGCTGCCCACAGCGGTCACGGCGATCATGGCCACGGTCACGACGAACACCACGTGCACGTGCCGCACGAGTCGCCGTGGGTCATCTGGGTGCCGCTCGTTCTGCTCGCGATCCCCTCGGTGATCGCCGGTGCGTTCGCGATCCAGCCGCTGCTCTTCGGTGACTTCTTCTCGCATGGCGTGGCGTTCCAGAACGTCATCTTCGTCGGCGAGAACCACGAAGCGCTCGCGGAGATGGGCAAGGAATTCCAGGGCTGGGCCGCGATGGGCGCGCATGCGTTCTCGGGTCTGCCGGTGTGGCTCGCACTCGCGGGTGTGGTGGTGGCGTGGTTCTTCTACATGAAGCGCCCGGAACTGCCGGCCGTCGTGTCGCGCACTTTCTCGCCGGTCTACAAGCTGCTGGCAAACGCGTATTACCTCGACAAGATCAACGAAATTGTCTTCGCTCGCGGAGCAGTCGCGATCGGTCGCGGTCTGTGGAAGGAGGGCGATGTCGTCGTGATCGACGGCGTCGTAAACGGGAGCGCCAAGTTTATCGGCTGGTTTGCAACTGTCATTCGTTTCCTGCAATCCGGCTATATCTACCACTACGCATTTGCCATGATCATCGGCATGCTTGGCCTCCTTACCCTGTTTGTAACGCTCGGCGGCAAATAAGGCAAAATAAGGCGAGGAAACGCATGCACGCAACTCCGATTCTCAGTATTGCGATATGGATGCCGATCGTATTCGGCGTCATCGTTCTTGTAGTGGGTTCCCGTCGGAACCCGAGTGCGGACCGCTGGCTCGCACTCATCGGTTCGGTGCTTAGTTTCCTCGTCACCCTTCCGCTCGTTGCGGGCTTCGATACGAGCACGGCTTCCCTGCAGTTCGAGGAAAAGTCGGTCTGGATCGAGCGGTTCAATATTGCGTATCACCTGGGCGTCGACGGTATCGCGCTGTGGTTCGTCGTGCTGACGGCGCTCATCACCGTGATCGTCGTGATCGCCGGCTGGCAGGTCATCACGAAGAACGTCGCGCAGTATTACGCGTCGTTCCTCATCCTGTCGGGCATCATGATCGGCGTTTTCTGCGCCGCCGACGGTCTGCTGTTCTACGTGTTCTTCGAAGCCACGCTCATTCCGATGTACATCATCATCGGCGTGTGGGGCGGCCCGAACCGCGTGTACGCAGCGTTCAAGTTCTTTCTCTATACGCTGGCCGGCTCGCTGCTCATGCTGGTCGCGTTGCTGTACCTGTACCGCATTACCGGGACCTTCGACCTCGCCACCTGGCAGGCCGCGAAGATCGCCATGACGCCGCAGATCCTGCTGTTCATCGCGTTCTTCTTCGCGTTTGCCGTCAAGGTGCCGATGTGGCCGGTCCACACGTGGTTGCCGGACGCGCACGTCGAAGCGCCCACGGGCGGCTCGGTCGTGCTGGCCGCGATCATGCTCAAGCTCGGCGCGTACGGTTTCCTGCGTTTCTCGCTGCCGGTCACGCCGGACGCGAGCCACTACCTGGCGCCGGTCATCATCACGCTGTCGCTGATCGCCGTGATCTACATCGGCCTCGTGGCGATGGTGCAGGCGGACATGAAGAAGCTGGTCGCGTACTCGTCGATTGCCCACATGGGCTTCGTCACGCTCGGCTTCTTTATGTTCGGCGAATCGAGCCAGCTCGCGATGGAAGGCGGGATCATCCAGATGATCTCGCACGGTTTCGTCTCGGGCGCCATGTTCCTGTGCATCGGCGTGCTGTATGACCGCATGCACACACGCGATATCGCGGATTACGGCGGTGTGGTCAACACCATGCCGAAGTTCGCGGCGCTGGCCATGCTGTTCGCGATGGCCAACTGCGGCCTGCCGGGCACCTCGGGATTCGTCGGCGAATTCATGGTGATTCTGGCGGCAGTGAAGTTCAACTTCTGGATCGCATTCGGGGCGGCGTTCACGCTGATCCTGGGCGCGGCCTATACGTTGTGGATGTACAAGCGGGTGTACTTCGGCGCCGTTGCGAACGACCATGTTCGCGAGCTGAAGGACATCAACGGTCGCGAATACTTCATCCTTGGGGTGCTCGCACTGTTTACGCTTTTCATGGGCGTCTACCCGAAGCCCTTTACCGATGTGATGCACGTTTCCGTGGAAAACCTCCTCTCCCACGTCGCAGTGTCGAAACTGCCGCTGTCACAGTAATACCCGAGCGGAGGAACAAAAGATCATGCCAAACGCCCCTATGTACGCTCTGCTGCCCGACGGCCTGGTGATGACCGGCCTTGTCGTCGCGTGGCTCAACGACACGTTCACCGGTCCTGAAGGCCGGCGCACGACCTACTTCATCGCGCTGCTGACCACGGTCATAGCCGGTATCTGGTTCGCGGTGGACGCGTTCGATCCGCACGTGTACTACTACTTCACGCGCATGTACGTGGTCGATCCGTTCGCGAGCGCCATGAAGGCAGTGGTCACGCTCGGCTACGCCGTGTCGATCGTGTACTCGCGCAAGTACCTCGAAGACCGCGACATGTTCCGGGGCGAGTTCTTCCTGCTTGGCCTGTTCTCGCTGCTCGGCCAGCTCACGATGATCTCGGGCAACAACTTCCTCACGCTGTACCTCGGCCTCGAGCTGATGTCGCTCTCGCTCTACGCGGTCATCGCACTGCGTCGTAACGCGGCGCAGTCGAACGAAGCGGCCATGAAGTACTACGTGCTGGGTGCGCTCGCTTCGGGCTTCCTGCTCTACGGCATCTCGATGCTGTATGGCGCGACCGGCTCGCTCGAGCTGAACGAAGTGTTCAAGGCCGTGGCTTCGGGCCATATCAACGATATCGTCCTGCTGTTCGGCGTGGTGTTCATCGTCGCCGGCGTGGCGTTCAAGATGGGCGCGGTGCCGTTCCATATGTGGGTGCCCGACGTCTATCAAGGCGCGCCTACGGCCATGACGCTGCTTACCGGCGGCGGCCCGAAGGTCGCGGCATTCGCCTGGGCCGTGCGCTTCCTCGTGATGGGCCTGCTGCCGCTGGCCGTCGACTGGCAGGAGATGTTGATCATCCTCGCGGCACTCTCGATGATCGTCGGCAACATCACGGGTATCGTCCAGCGCAACATCAAGCGCATGCTCGCGTACTCGGCCATTTCGAACATGGGCTTCGTGCTGCTCGGCCTGCTCGCCGGCATCGTCGACAACAAGGCGACGGGCGCGGCCAGCGCATACAGCTCGGCCATGTTCTACAGCATCGTCTATCTGATCACGACGCTCGGCGCGTTCGGCATCGTCATGCTGCTGTCCCGCCGCGATTTCGAAGCGGAGACGATCGACGACTTCAAGGGCCTGAACCAGCGGAACCCGGTGTTCGCGTTCGTCATGATGCTCATGATGTTCTCGCTCGCCGGCATTCCGCCGACCGTCGGCTTCTACGCGAAGCTCGCCGTGCTCGAAGCGACCATGAACGCGGGCCTCACGTGGCTTGCCGTGCTCGCCGTGGTCACGTCGCTGTTCGGCGCGTTCTACTACCTGCGTATCGTCAAGCTGATGTACTTCGACGCACCGCAGGACGAAGCACCGATCGAGAGCCACGCATGCAACCGCGCGCTGCTCACGCTCAACGGCGTGGCAGTGCTCGTGCTGGGCATCATTCCTGGCCCGCTGATGTCGATCTGCCTGCAGGCTGTCACGCATACGCTGCCGCTCTGATGTCGGCAGCGGGCTGGTTCATCGTGCTGTTGGCGCTCGCGGGCGCCAACCTGCCGTTTCTCAACCAGCGATTGTTCGGCGTTGTGCCGCTTCGCGCACCGAAGAAGAGTGCGTGGATTCGCATCGCTGAAATGATCGTGCTGTATTTTGTGGTCGGTACGTTCGGCTTCCTGCTGGAGGCGCGCGCCGGCAATCGTTTTTACCAGGGCTGGCAGTTTTACGCGATCACCTTCAGTCTGTTTGTCGTGTTCGCGTTCCCCGGCTTCACCTGGCAATATCTCGTCAAACGCCGCCCGGCGTGACGCGCGTCGCCGGCCTGTGGCCGGCATGCGCTGTGCGACCCGCAGTCTGGCCCGCAGTTCGGCCGATTCCACTTCAAGCGGCGCGCCCGCGGCTTCCCGATTTTTTGAGCACCCACGAGGCTGACTATGGCTGAACATCATCAACACGACCCGGCACTCGCCGAGACGTGCGTGGAAAGCACGACGCTCTACGCAGGCAATTTTCTTACCCTGAAGCGCGACACCGTTGCGCTGCCGGACGGCAAGCACGCCACGCGCGAGTTCGTTCAGCATCCCGGCGCGGTGATGGTCATCCCGCTGTTCGACGACGGCCGCGTGCTGATGGAGCGCCAGTACCGCTATCCGCTCTCGCGCGTGATGACCGAGTTCCCGGCTGGCAAGCTCGATCCGCAGGAGGGCGCGCTAGCGTGCGCGATCCGCGAACTGAAGGAGGAGACGGGCTATACGGCGCGCGAGTATGTCTATCTGGCGCAGATCCATCCCGTGATCTCGTACTCGACCGAGTTCATCGACATTTACCTCGCACGCGGGCTGACCGCAGGCGCGGCGCAGCTCGACGACGGCGAGTTTCTCGAAACCTTCACGGCGACGGTTCCCGAACTGCTCGAATGGGTGCGCACAGGCAAGATCACCGACGTGAAGACGATCGTCGGCACGTTCTGGCTCGAAAAGGCGCTGTCGGGCGCGTGGCCGCTCGCGAAGGCAGAGCAGGGCTGAGACGCGCTACGCGGCGCGGCGAATTCCCGATCGACGGCGGCCCTTGTGGCCGCCGTTTCGCTTTTACGCACCCGCAGCAGGATACGCCTCGAAGCAGCTTCAGCGCGCCCGCCCGAGCGGCGCTACAATCGAACCCCCGGGAAAGTCCCCGGTGGCTGGCCGCAGGAATTTTTTCGAACGGTCGTTCACAAATTTACGATTTGCGCTAAACTCATCGCAAGCCTCGATTCCCCATGAAGGTCCTCGATTTACAGTGTCCAGACGGCCATCGGTTTGAAGGCTGGTTCGCATCGGTTGACGACTTCGAGTCGCAACTGTCCCGCAAGCTGGTCGAATGTCCGATGTGCGGCGCCACCCATGTGACCCGTTTGCCGTCCGCGCCCCGGCTGAACCTGTCCGGCGCGAGCGAAACGCCGAAAGCGTCGCCGCACGAGCAGGCGGCGCAATGGCAGGCGCATGCGATGCGTGTCATTCGCGAGGTCCTCGAGAAGACGGAGAACGTAGGCGACCGTTTCGCCGAGGAGGCGCGGCGCATTCACTACAACGAAGCGCCGTCGCGCAACATCCGTGGAGTCGCTTCTGCGGACGATGCGCAAGCTCTCGTCGAAGAAGGCATCGATGTGATGCCGCTGCCGGTTCCGGCCGCGTTGAAGGGTCCGCTGCAATAACGCCTTGCGGGTCTTCGCCGCGGCGCGGGCAACGCCCCGCACCGGCCGCGGCCAGGAGACATTGCGCATGGATCTGGACTACACCCCCGCTGATGACGCTTTTCGCGCCGAAATCCGCGCCTGGCTCGAGGCCAATCTGCCTCAAGCGATGCGTGACAAGGTTCTCAACCACAAACGCCTCTCGCGCGACGACATTGCCACCTGGCACCAACTGCTAGGCAAAAAGGGCTGGTCCGCGCCCGCGTGGCCCGCGGAGTGGGGCGGCCCGGGCTGGACCGAAACGCAGCGCCATATCTGGGACGCCGAATGCGGCCGCATCGGCGCGCCGCCGGTACTGCCGTTCGGCGTGTCGATGGTCGCGCCCGTGCTCATGAAGTACGGCAACGAGGCCCAGAAGCGCCGCTATCTCCCGCGCATCCTCTCCGGTGAGGACTGGTGGTGCCAGGGCTACTCCGAACCGGGCTCAGGCTCCGATCTCGCGTCGTTGCGCACGCGCGCCGTACTTGTGAAAAGCGGTGAAGGCGATCACTACGTCGTGAACGGCCAGAAGACCTGGACCACGCTCGGCCAGTACGCCGACATGATGTTCTGCCTCGTGCGTACCGATCCTGCAGCCAAGAAGCAGGAAGGCATCTCGTTCCTCCTCATCGACATGAAAACGCCCGGCATCACCGTGCGTCCGATCATCACGCTCGATGAAGACCATGAGGTCAACGAAGTATTTTTTGAAGACGTGAAGGTGCCGGTCGACAATCTCGTAGGCGACGAGAACCGCGGCTGGACCTACGCGAAGTATCTGCTCGGCCACGAGCGCACCGGCATCGCGCGCGTGGGCGCGTCGAACCGCGAACTCGCGTTCCTCAAGGGCGTCGCGCTCAAGCAGAAGAAGCATGGCAAGCCGCTGCTCGAAGATCCTGTGTTCGCGGCGCGCGTGGCCGCCGTCGAAATCGAGCTGATGGCGCTCGAAGTGACTGCCGAGCGTGTGATCGCGAGCGCGTCCAACGGCCGCGGCCCCGGTCCTGAAGCGTCGATGCTCAAGATCAAGGGCACGGAGATCCAGCAGGCGCTGACCGAGCTGATGGTCGACGCGGTCGGCCCGCTTGCGGCGCCGTTCGATCCGGCCTTCCTCGAGGGCGAGCACGAACACGCGGCCGGCGGCGACGACGACGCGGCTCCGCTCGCGGCGTACTACTTCAACTATCGCAAGACGTCGATCTACGGCGGGTCGAACGAAATTCAGAAGAACATCATCTCGCAGATGATTCTGGGGATTTGAGGAGCGGCGCCATGAACTTCAATTTCACCGAAGAGCAACAGCAACTCGCCGACGCGCTGCGTCGCTATCTCGACAAGAACTACGGCTTCGAAGCACGCCAGGCGATCGTGAAGACCCCCGCAGGCGTTTCGGACCAGCACTGGAACGCCTTCGTCGAACTGGGGCTGACCGCGCTGCCGGTGCCGGCGGAGCAGGGCGGCTTCGACGGCGCGCCGTTCGACATGCTCGTCGTCATGCAGGAGCTGGGCCGCGCGCTCGTGGTCGAGCCGTACTGGGCAACCGGGGTGGGCGTCGAGGCGCTCAAGCTCGCGGGCGGTGCGGCCAATGCAGAAAATGCGGCGCTGCTCGAACGCGTCGCCTCGGGCGAGATCAAGCTTGCAGCGGCTTTCCACGAGCCGCAGTCGCGCTACGACCTGTTCTCGCTGGAAACGCAGGCGAAGGAAACGGGCGATGGCTTTGCGCTAACCGGCACGAAATCGGTCGTGCAGCACGGCGCCCAGGCTGACTACTGGATCGTGCCGGCGCGCTTCGCGGGCGAGGTTGCGCTTTTTGTCGTCGCGCGCGATGCGAAGGGTGTCGACGTGAGCGATTACCGCACGATCGACGGCCAGCGCGCCGCGACGCTGACCTTCAAGGAAGCGCACGCGCGCCGTCTTGGCGATGCGCACGCCGGCGCGGCGACGTGGGAGAAAATTGCCGATTACGCCACGTTCCTGCTCTGTGCGGAAGCCGTGGGTGCCATGGACGCGCTCAACCACGCCACGGTCGACTACACGAAGACGCGTCAGCAGTTCGGTGTGCCGATCGCGCGCTTCCAGGCACTGCAGCATCGCATGGCGGAGATGCTGATCCACGCCGAGCAGGCCCGCTCGCTGACTTACCTCGCCGCCGCGCGTTACAGTAGCGAGTCGGCGGAAGAGCGGCGCCGCGCGATCTCCGCAGCGAAGGTGCGCGTGGGGCAGGCGGCGCGTTTCATCGGCCAGCAGGCCGTGCAGCTGCACGGCGGCATGGGCGTTACCAACGAAGTGGCGGCCGCGCATCTGTTCAAGCGTCTCGCGATCGTCGAAACGACGCTCGGCGACGTCGATCATCATCTCGAACGCTTCGCATCGTTGCCCGGTTTCGCGCAGGCAGCGTAAGGCGTGGCGGCAGCAGGCAACAACAGGGCAACATCGGCGGAGAATACGGATGGGCGTGAGTTACGAAGATCTCGAAGTGGGCAAGCGCTATGTGATCGGTTCGCACACGTTTAAGCGCGACGAGGTGGTGCATTTTGCGGAGCAGTTCGATCCGCAGCCGTTCCACATGAGCGAGGCGGGCGGCGAGGCGTCGATGTTCGGCGGGCTCGTTGCGAGCGGCTGGCATACCTGCTCGGTCATGATGGGCATGCTGGTGCGCAACTTTCTCAAGGACTCGACCTCGATGGGCTCGCCCGGCGTCGACGAGATCCGCTGGCTCAAGCCCACGCGCGTGGGCGACACGCTGACGATGACGAACGCGATCCTGAGCAAGCGCGTGTCGGCGAGCAAGCCCGATCGCGGCATCGTCGAAACGCAGTGGGAAGGGCACAACCAGCACGGCGAACTGATCGTGACCGTGCGTTCGAAGGCGCTGTTCGGCCTTCGCCATCCGGGGAGCGCAACGTGAGCGAAAGCGATGTCATGCAGATTGCCGATGCGGCAGCGTTGCGCGCGCTGATCGGCGCGGGGCCGCTCATGAGCGGCTGGCGCGAAGTGAGCGAGGCGGACGTGCACGGTTTTGCCGACGCCACGGGCGACCATCAGTGGATCCACATCGACTCCGAACGCGCGCGCCGCGAGTCGCCGTTTGGCGGCCCGATTGCGCACGGCTTTCTCACGCTTTCGCTGATTCCCGTGCTGCTCGGAGGCACGCTGCATATGCGCCAGCGCATGGGCGTGAACTACGGCCTCAACCGCGTGCGCTTCACGCAGCCGGTGCCCGTGGGCGCGAAGGTGCGCGCACGTATTGCGGTGAAAGAAGTGAGCGACGTGGAGGGCGGCGGCGTGCAGGTCGTGTGGGATGTGAGCATCGAGCGCGAAGGCGGTGAGCGGCCCGCATGCGTGGCCGAGTTCATCACGCGGCACTACTTCTAGTCTGGTTGCGTGCTCAACGAAAAGGGGCGCTCCGCTGCGAGGCGGGCGCCCCTTTGGTTTTGCGCGGGTATCCGCGTAATGAGTTAGTGCCTGGCGTACTGCGTCGCGCCGAACAGCATCTCCTTCGCCTTCTCATCCATGAGCGGCTTGCGCGCATTGGCGAGCACTTCCACGCCGCGCTTGACCGCCGGCCGCGCCGCGATCGTTTCGTGCCAGCGCTTCACGTTGGGCAGCGAATCGAGATCGATACCCTGGTTTTGCCAGGAGCGCGTCCACGGGAATGCGGCGATATCCGCGATGGTGTACTCGTCGCCGGCCAGATACTCGGTCTTTTCCAGCTGCGTTTCCATCACGTTGTAGAGCCGCTTCGCTTCGTTCGTGTAGCGATTGACCGCATACTCGATCTTCTCGGGCGCGTAGATGCGGAAGTGGTGCGCCTGGCCGAGCATGGGGCCGAGGCCGCCCATCTGGAACATCACCCACTGCAGCACGTCGTAGCGCGCCGCGAGGTCTTCAGGCATGAAGCGGCCGGTTTTCGCGGCGAGATAGATCAGGATCGCGCCCGACTCGAACAGCGAGAACGGCTGGCCGTCGGCGCGGCGCGGGCCTTCGGAGTCGGTAATGGCGGGAATCTTGTTGTTCGGGCTGATGGCGAGGAATTCGGGCTTGAACTGGTCGCCCGCGCCGATATCGACCGGATGCACCCGGTATTCGAGGCCGGTTTCCTCGAGCATGATATGGACTTTGTGACCGTTCGGCGTGGCCCAGCTGTAGACGTCGATCATCGTGGCTCCTTGGCACCATGAAAGAAGGCGCCGCGAAAGTCTGGATAGTCTTGCGCGACGCCCGATCTGGCGCAAATTAGCATAGATCGGCGTCGCTCGCAGAGGGCGCACGAGCGCCCCTGCTGCGCTTGTGGACTTACGTGGACTCGCGCGGACCTACGAGCGCGTGACCGGCATTTCCACGCGCGATGACGCGCCCGCGTCCATATGGCGAGCGAGTTCGAGCTTGGCGATGGCGTTGCGGTGCACCTCGTCGGGGCCGTCGGCGAAGCGCAGCGTGCGTGCCGAGGCGTACGAGTACGCCAGCGGGAAGTCGCCGCTCACGCCGGCGGCACCGTGCACCTGCATGGCCCAGTCGATCACCTGGCAGGCCATGTTCGGCGCCACCACCTTGATCATGGCGATCTCGCCGCGCGCGCCCTTGTTGCCGACGGTGTCCATCATGTACGCGGTCTTGAGCGTGAGCAGGCGGGCCTGTTCGATCATGCAGCGCGCTTCGGCAATGCGCTCCTGGGTGACGGTCTGCTGGGCGACCGCCTTGCCGAACGCCACGCGCGAGAGGGCGCGTTTCGCCATGAACTCGAGCGCACGTTCCGCGAGGCCGATGAGACGCATGCAGTGATGGATGCGGCCCGGCCCGAGCCGCCCTTGCGCGATCTCGAACCCGCGGCCTTCGCCGAGCAAAATGTTCGACGCGGGCACGCGCACGTTTTCGAGCGTGATCTCCATATGGCCATGCGGTGCGTCGTCGTAGCCGAACACGGTGAGCGGGCGGCGCACGGTGATGCCGGCCGTATCCGAGGGCACGAGGATCATCGACTGTTGAGCATGGCGCGGCGCATCGGGGTCGGTCTTGCCCATCAGGATGTAGATTGCGCAGCGCGGGTCGCCCGCGCCCGACGACCACCACTTCGTGCCGTTGATCACGTAGTCGTCGCCGTCGCGCTCGATGCGCGTCTGGATGTTCGTCGCGTCCGACGAGGCCACGTCGGGCTCGGTCATCAGGAAGGCGGAGCGGATCTGGCCTGCCAGCAGCGGCGCGAGCCATTGCTGCTTGTGCGCCTCGCTGCCGTAGCGCTCGATGGTTTCCATGTTGCCGGTGTCGGGCGCGCTGCAGTTGAACACCTCAGGCGCCCAGTGCACGCGGCCCATGATTTCGCACAGCGGCGCGTATTCGAGGTTCGTGAGACCCGCGCCGCGTTCGGAGGCGGGCAGGAACAGGTTCCACAGGCCCGCTTCGCGCGCCTTCTCTTTCAACTGTTCGACGATTTGCGTCGGCACCCACGAGTTGCCGTTCGCACGATTGCGCTCGACTTCCTCATGAAAGACGGCTTCGTTCGGATAGATGTGTTCGTCGAAAAACGCGAGCAGTTTCTCGCGCAGCGTCTGCACTTTCGGGGAGTAATCGAAATTCATCGGTGACCTCGCAATGCGATGCAGTAACAGGGAAAAGTGAGTCGTTCCCGAACGGGTTTCAGCGAACCTTCTGGGCGTAGCGCCAGGCGAGCTCCGCCATGGGCCTCGCGCGGCGGCCTGCGTCGACGGCCTGCGCGCTCGCGGCCGTGCCGTCCACCACGCGTTTCATGATGCCCTGCAGGATCGCCGCGATCCGGAACATGTTGTACGCAAGATAGAAGTTCCAGTCGCCGCGAATCTCAAGGCCGGTGCGCTCGCAATAGCGCGCGACGTACTGAGCCTCGTCGGGAATGCCGAGCGCCTGCCAGTCGAGCCCGGCAATGCCGCGGAACTGCGCGGGATCGACGTGCCAGGCCATGCAGTGATACGAGAAGTCGGCGAGCGGGTCGCCGAGCGTGGAGAGCTCCCAGTCGAGCACGGCCAGCACGCGCGGCTCGCTCGGGTGAAAGATCAGGTTGTCGAGGCGATAGTCGCCATGCACGACCGACACGCGCGAGCCCGCATCGTCGGGCATGTGCTGCGGCAGCCATTCGATCAGGTGATGCATGGCGTCGATGCGCTCCGTTTCCGAGGCCTGATACTGGCGGCTCCAGCGATCGATCTGGCGTGCGAAATAATTGCCTGGCTTGCCGTAGTCGGCGAGACCCACGGCGTCGGGCTTCACGTTGTGGAGCGCGGCGATCACACGGTTCATCTCGTCGTAGATCGCGCCGCGTTGCTCGCGCGTCATGCCGGGCAGCGACTGGTCCCAGAGCACGCGCCCCTCGACGAATTCCATCACGTAGAACGCGCGGCCGATCACCGCTTCGTCGTCGCAGAGCGCGAGCATCTTTGCGACCGGGACCTCGGTTGCGGCGAGCGCGTCCATCACGCGGTATTCGCGTTCGATCGCGTGCGCAGACGGCAGCAGCTTCGCCTTGGGTCCCGGCTTTGCGCGCATCACGTAGGTGCGGCCGGGCGTGACGAGCTTGAACGTCGGGTTCGACTGGCCGCCCGCGAACTGCTCGATCGTGAGGGGGCCCTGGAAGCCTTCCACGTGAGCGGTGAGCCAGGCGCTCAGCGCCTGGGTGTCGAAGCGCTGGCGCTCGGCAACCGGGCGCGTGCCTTCGAACGCCGAGTAGTCGGGGCGCGTTTGCGCGTTGTTGTGCGTGTCTCCATCCGGGGTGGCTTGCGCCATATGCGTCTCCCTTCTCCTGATTCTCCTGTGGGTCGCCGCGCGTCAGCCGCGCGGTCTATAGCGCAGGTACTGCGCGTACAGCATCTCCATCGTCGTGTTGCGGGTGTCGCGGTGCAGCGGCGAGGGCGGCGCGTAGTTGAGCATGCGCACGACCCAGTCCCGCGGTTCGGCGCCGACATCGAGTGCGTTGATGCAGCCCGTGGCCTGCGCGAGATGGCCGAAGAATGCGCGTCCGCCCGCCGTGATCGCATGCGAGAGAATCGCGCGGTTCACGCCGCCGTGCAGGACGAGCAGCGCCGAGTCCCACGAGCGGTCGGCGCGCAGCGCATCGAGCGGCGGCAGCACGCGGTCGAGCAGCTCGCCGATGGTCTCGCCGCCGAGAAAGCGCGTGTCTTCCGGCACGATGCCGTCGAACACGCGCAGGAAGGCATCTTCGACTTCGGCGGGGGGAATGGCTGCGAGACGCCCGCCGCGAATCTCTTCCCACGCGCTCTGCACCTCGAGTCCGATCGACTGACCGGTTGCCGCGAGCACGCGCTGTGCGGTCTCGACCGTGCGGCGCAGTCCGCTCACGATCACGCGATCGAAACGCACTCCCTGCGACGCGAACGCTTCGCCGGCGGCGGTGGCCTGGGCGCGGCCGTTCTCGTTGAGCGGCACGGTGTCCGGGTCGATTGCGCGACCCGTCTCGTCGAAGTAGGTGACGTCGCCGTGACGCATCACATAGAGGCGCCGGCGCGCGGGCAACTGATATTCGGTCATGGGTGTGTCGCTCGTGCGGATTGCAGCCGGTTTACTTGTAGACGGGGGCGCGCTTTTCGAGGAACGCGGTAATGCCTTCGAGGCCGTCGCGGTGATGCAGCGACGCGACGAAACTTTCGCGCTCCGCAGTGAGCTGCGCTTCGAGCGGTTGCGCGTCCGCGACGTTCGTCAAACCCTTGATGCGCGCGACCGAATTCGGCGAGATATTCGCGAGTTCGTCGGCCCAGGCAAGCGCCGTATCGAGCGCCGTATGCGGCTTCGCGAGCCGGTTCACGACGCCCAGTTCCGCGAGACGCGCCGCGCCGACCGGCTTGCCTTCCACCATCAGCTCGAACGCGAGCGAGCGCGGCAGCGAGCGCGCGAGGAACCACGAGCCGCCGCCGTCAGGTGTCAGACCTACGCGCGAATAGGCCATGACGAACTTCGCGTCGTCGGCGGCGACGAGCAGGTCGGCGGCGAGCGCGAGCGAGAAGCCCGCGCCAGCGGCCGCGCCTTCCACGGCCGCGATGATCGGTTTGCTCGACTGGCGCATCGCGGTGACCCAGGCGGCGAGCATGTCGATGCTGGCGGCCTGCACCGAAGGGTCTTTCGCGCGGTTTTCGAGCAGCCGGTTGAGGTTGCCGCCCGCGCAGAAGAAGTTGTCGGCGCCCGTGAGGACGATCGCGCGCAGCGACGAGTCGCGCTCGGCGGCGTCGAAGGCTTCGACGGCGGCGGCGTACATGTCGGGATGCAGCGCGTTGCGCGCGCCGGGGTTCGACAGCGTGAGGACGAGTGTCGATTCGTGGCCTTGCGGGCGGGTGCTGCGGAGTTCGGCGCTCATTGCGGTGCCTCGTTCGATGCGTTGATGTCTGCTGTGTCTGTTTGTGTCAGCGAAAGGCCGAGCTGCGCGCGGCGCGCGAGCCACGGCGACGGGCGATAGCGCGGATCGCCGAGCACGGTGTGGATGTTGCGCAGGATCGCGAGGATCGTGCGCGCGCCCAGCGCGTCGCCGAGCGCGAGCGGGCCGCGCGGGTAGCCCAGGCCCAGCGTGACCGCGAGGTCGATGTCGCGGGGCGTGGCGATTTGTTTTTGCGCGATGTCGCAACCGATGTTGACGATCGTCGCGACGATACGCTGCGCGACGAAGCCCGTCGAATCGCGGATCACGGTAACGGGCACAGCGTCGGCGGCGAAGAGCGCGTGGCCCGCGTCGCGGGCTTCGCGCGTGGTCGCGGGCGTCGTCATCAGCGTGCGGCGCTTCGCCGTGTCGAGCGGGAACAGCGAGTCGATGGCGACGACGCGGCTCGCGTCGAGCTGCTCGTCGAGCGCGGCGGTCGTGGCGTCGAGGCCGAGCGGCGCGACGACGATCAGCGCGTCGGCTGCCGGCGTATTGCCTTCGTCGACGGGCACCCCCGCTTTCGCCGCGAGCGCGAGCACGGCGTCACGCGCGGCGGCGTTGCGGCGGCTCATCCAGATGCGCACGGGCAGCGCAGTGGGTGCTGCGGGCTCGTCGGGCACCTGCTGCTTGCCGTCGACATAGCGATAGAAGCCTTCACCGGCCTTGCGGCCAACGAGCCCGCCCGCGAGCCGCACGCCCGTAATGGGCGAGGGCGTGAAGCGCGGCTCTTCATAGAACTGGTGGTAGATCGACTCCATCACCGGATGTGAGACGTCGAGCGCGGTGAGGTCGAGCAGCTCGAACGGTCCGAGGCGAAAGCCCGCTTGTTCGCGCATGATGCGATCGATCTCGACGAAGCTCGCTACGCCTTCGCCCGCCACGCGCAGGCCTTCGGTATTCATGCCGCGTCCTGCGTGATTGACGATGAAGCCGGGCATGTCCTTGGCGCGCACCGGCGTGTGGCCCATGCGGCGCGCGAGCGCCATGAGCGCGTCGCCGGCGGCGGGATCGCTGCGCAGGCCGTCGATCACTTCGACCACCTTCATGAGCGGCACGGGGTTGAAGAAGTGATAGCCCGCGACGCGCGAGGGATCGCTGCACGCGGCGGCGATGGCGGTAATGGAAAGCGAAGACGTGTTCGAAACGAGCAGGCAACGCTCGCCTACCACGGTTTCGAGTTCGCGAAAGAGCGTACGCTTGGCCTCGAGATTCTCGACGATCGCCTCGATCACGAGATCGCAGACCGCGAGTTCATCGAGCGTGTGCGCACCGCTCACGCGCTCGAGCGCGGCGTTGGCGGCGGGCTCGTCGAGCTTGCCTTTTGCCGCGAGTTTCGCGAAGGTGTCGGCGAGATAATCGCGCGCGGCGGCGACCGCCTGCGGGTTCGTGTCGTAGAGGCGCACTGCGAGGCCTGCCTGCGCGGCGATCTGGGCGATGCCGCGGCCCATCGCGCCGGTGCCGACGATGCCGATTGTCTCAATGTTGAAATGATGTGAAGTCATTGGAAGCCTGGCTCCATGATTGGCCTAGAATAGCACGGTCGTACAATTTTATGAAAACGGTTCGGCAGTTCCGAAAAGGAAGCTGCCCCTCTCAAGGAGGCAACGAGGATGATCAAGCTGCACGGTTTCGCGCTGTCGAATTACTACAACAAGGTCAAGCTTCTGCTGCTCGAGCACGGCATCGCATTCGAGGAGGTGCCGAACAAGCTGCCGCTCGACGAGGCGCTGCTCGCGCAGTCGCCGGGCGGCAAGGTGCCATTTATCGAAACGGAGCAGGGCTTCTTGTGCGAGTCGGAAGTGATCGTCGAGTATCTGGCGGCGCGCTTTCCAGAGAAGCACATTTTCGCGGCGGATCCGTGGCAGGCAGCGAAGGAGCGCGAACTGATCGTCTTCATCGAGACGCATCTGGAGTTGAATGCGCGTGAGCTTTACGGCGAGGCGTTCTTCGGCGGCAAGGCGACCGACGAGGTCAAGGCGACCATGGAAAAGCGGCTGCGCCGCTACGTGGCGGCCTTCAAGCGGATCGCGAAGTTCGCGCCTTACGTGGCGGGCGAGCAGTTCGGTGTGGCCGATGCGGCGGCGTTCGTGAGCCTGCCGCTCGTGGGCCGCGCGACGCAGGCGGTGTACGGCAGCGATTTCCTCGTCGACGTGGGCGTCGACTGGAAGTCGTATCTCAAGCTGATCGGTGAACGTCCGACGGCGCAGCGCGTCAACGCGGACCGCAAGGCGTATATCGAGGCGAACTCGTAAGCGTTGCGGGTTTTTGCACGTGGTGGCGCGCGATGATCGGGAACGCACTGCCGTTCGCGGATTCATCGCGCGCGCACGACGTCAGAGCCGCGCGAGCCGCTCGAGCGCGGTCGCGAGCGTGCTTTCCTGCTTGGCGAAGCAAAAGCGCACGACGCCCGATTCGTGCGCCTCGTGATAGAACGCCGACACCGGAATGGCGGCCACGCCGATCTCCGCTGTGAGCCACTTCGAGAATTCCGCTTCGGGCAGATCGCTGATCGCCGAATAGTCCACGCACTGGAAATAGGTGCCTTCGCACGGCAGCAGCTTGAAGCGCGTGTTGGCGAGGCCGGCGCGGAAGAAGTCGCGCTTCTTCTGGTAGAACGCGGGCAGTTCCAGATACGGCTTCGGATCGCGCAGATACTGCGCCAGGCCGAACTGCATCGGCGTGTTCACGGTGAATACGTTGAACTGGTGCACCTTGCGGAACTCGGCGGTGAGCGGCGCGGGCGCGGCGACATAGCCGACCTTCCAGCCCGTCACGTGATAGGTCTTGCCGAAGCTCGACACGATGAAGCTGCGCGCGGCCAGCTCCGGATAGCGCGCCACGCTTTCGTGCGGCTGGCCGTCGTAGACCATGTGCTCGTAGACCTCGTCGGAGAGGATCAGCACGTTGGTGCCGCGCACGATCTCCTCGAGCTTTTGCATGTCCTCGGCGCGCCACACCGTGCCCGTCGGGTTGTGCGGCGTGTTGATGAGGATGAGGCGCGTTTTCGGCGTGATGGCCGCGGCGAGGCGGTCGAACGGAATCGCGTAGTCGGGCGCTTCGAGCGTCACGAACACGGGCTTGCCGCCCGCCAGTTCGATCGACGGCAAATAGCTGTCGTAGGTCGGCTCGACCACGATCACTTCGTCGCCCGCGTGCACGGTCGCGAGAATCGCCGTGAGGAGGGCTTGCGTGGCGCCGGCCGTCACCGTGATCTCGCTATTGGTGTCGTAGCGGCGGCCGTACACGTGCTCGATCTTGTCCGCGATCGCTTCGCGCAGCGCGGCGCTGCCTGCCATCGGCGGGTACTGGTTGTGGCCCTCGCGCATGGCTTGCGCGACGGCGTCGACGATGCGCGAATCGCAATCGAAGTCGGGAAAGCCCTGGCCCAGGTTGACCGCGCCCTTTTCGGCGGCGAGCGCGCTCATCACGGTGAAGATCGTCGTGCCGACGTTCGGCAGACGCGACGGAAAAGAGGGCGTGAGCAGGGTGTCCTGCGAATTCTGCGTGGGATGCGGTGCGTTCATGTCGCGGGCGGGAGTCGGACGTTGGGACGGGAAAAGTTGGGTCAAAATCCGATTGTAGGCAAATCGGCGCCGCTGCGGTGCTCAGGCCGGGCGCGAGCGCCGTGACGCAAGGGCATCAGGCCTGGGCGGCTTGGGCCGCGTTCTGCACATATTCGGCGACGAAGGCGTCGGGCGTCGCGATGCGAAAGCCAAAGTCGCGCGCCACGCGCTTCGCGAGCTTGAGCACCGCGCGATCCTTCGAGACGAGCCACTGTGCGCCGCTTGCGCGCGCCAGTTCCAGAAACTTCTGGTCGTCGCGATCGCGGCATTGGGGCAGGGGCCGCGCGTCGGCGGCAAGCTCGGGCAGTTCGATCAGTTCGACGAGCCCGACCAGCGCTGCGAGCGCGTCCGCTTTCGCGACGCCGCGATCCGCGAACTGCGGATAGTCGAGCACGTGAGCCAACTCAGCCTGGCAGCGCGCGTCGATCAGCGCCTGGATCGCGCCGCGCTCGAGCGCCGCGCGAATGGGGCGCGTGTGCAGGTCGTCGAACACGAGGATATCGAGCCAGACGTTCGAGTCGAGAACCACAGGGAGCGCGCGAGCGGCGGTGGGCGAGAGGGGGGCTGCGGTTGGGGGCGTGAGGCCGGTCATTCGTGAATTCGCTACAATCGGGCTTTCGCCTTTGAACATCGGCACATCGTGCCTGCAAGCCTCTATGATAATCGTTCTGTCGCCGGCCAAATCGCTCGACTATGACACGCCGGCGCACATCGAAGCCCACACCATCCCCGATTTCGTCGACGACGCAGCCGAGCTGATCGCCGGCCTGCGCCGCCTCTCGCCGCAGCAGATCGGTTCGCTCATGAGCATTTCCGACCCGCTCGCGCGTCTGAATTTCCAGCGCTATGCCGACTGGTCGAAGCGGTTCAGCCAGACCAACGCGAAGCAGGCCGTGCTCGCGTTCAACGGCGACGTCTACGAAGGCTTCGACGCGAAGTCGCTCTCGTCGGCGGATCTCGACTTCGCGCAACAGCATGTGCGCGTGCTCTCCGGGCTCTATGGCCTGCTGCGTCCGCTCGACCTGCTGCAGCCTTATCGCCTGGAAATGGGCACGCGTTTCGAAAATGCGCGCGGCAAGGATCTGTACGCGTTTTGGGGCGAGCGCATCACGCACGCGATCAATGCGCAGATCGAGCGCAACCACGCGAAAGCGGCGCAGGGCGCGCGCGTGGTGGTGAACTGCGCATCGAACGAGTACTTCAAGGCCGTGAAGCCGAAGAAGCTCGCCGCGCCTGTGATCACGCCGGTATTCGAAGACTGGAAGGGCGGGCGCTACAAGATCATCAGCTTCCACGCGAAGCGCGCGCGCGGGTTGATGGCGCGTTATGCCGTCGAGAACCGCGTGGCCGAGCCCGCGGCGCTCAAGGCGTTCGACGTGGAAGGCTACGCGTTCGATGCGGATGCATCGAACGATTCGACCTATGTATTTCGTCGGCGCATCGCCGAGTAAGTGAACAAGCAAGCGGGAAGGAAAACATCATGACGATTGCCATCACCAGCCAGTTCGATGCGGGCGCGATCGAGGTTCTGTCGTGCGAGCGCGCCGACGACATCCGTCTGCGCGTGCGGCCGGACAACCAGTCCGAGTTCGCGCAATGGTTCTACTTCCGCCTCACGGGCGTGCGCGGCGAGCGTTGCGTGATGACGTTCGAGAACGCGTCGGCCTGCGCATTTCCCGAGGGCTGGCGCGACTACCAGGCCGCGGCGAGCTACGACCGCGTGAACTGGTTCCGCGTGCCGACCTCGTATGACGGGAAGGAACTCGTCATCGATCACACGCCCGACTTCGACAGCATCTACTACGCGTACTTCGAGCCGTATAGCGAAGAGCGTCACTCGGAGTTCCTGGGCGCGCTTCAGCAGCTGCCGCACGCCACGCTCACGGAACTCGGCCAAAGCGTGGAAGGCCGGCCCATGTCGCTGCTCTCGCTCGGCATGCCGGGCGACACCGCGCCTGACGGCAAGCCCAGGAAGACGGTGTGGATCATCGCGCGCCAGCATCCGGGCGAGAGCATGGCCGAGTGGTTCGTCGAAGGGTTGGTCAAGCGGCTTGCCGGTTGGGGCGACTGGGCGGGCGATCCGGTTGCGCGCAAGCTGTACGACCGCGCCGTGTTCCATATCGTGCCGAACATGAATCCGGACGGCAGCGTGCACGGGAATCTGCGCACCAACGCAGTGGGCGCGAACCTGAACCGCGAGTGGATGGGGCCGGACGCGCAGCGCAGCCCCGAAGTGCTGGCCGTGCGCAATGCGATCGAAGCCACGGGCGTCGATCTGTTCTTCGACATCCACGGCGACGAGACGCTGCCCTATGTGTTCGTGGCGGGCTCGGAAATGCTGCCGGGCTTTACCGATCAGCAACGCACGGAGCAGAAGGCGTTCATCGAGGCGTTCAAGGTGGCGAGCCCCGACTTCCAGGATCAGCACGGCTACGAGGCGAGCCGCTACCGCGAAGATGCGCTCAAGCTCGCGTCGAAGTACATCGGTCATCGCTATGGCTGCCTGTCGCTCACGCTCGAGATGCCGTTCAAGGACAACGCCAATCTGCCCGACGAACGCGTAGGCTGGAACGGCGAGCGCAGCGCCGCGCTCGGCGCTGCGATGCTGCAGGCTATCCTGCATCACGTGGAGACGTTCGCGTAACACGCGCCTTCGTCACACAGACATCAAGAAAAAGGGGGAAACGGCCTGCCGTTTCCCCCTTTTTGCATCGAGCGTACTGACGAGTTCAGTGAGCCGTCGTCTTCTTCTTTGAAGTCGTTTTCTTCGCAGTGGATTTCGTCGTCGTCGATTTGCTGGACGACTTCGTGCTGCTCGTCGACGACTTGTGGCTCGACTTGCTCGCGGGCGCTTTCTTCGAGCCGTTGCCCGTGGCCTTCCTGGTCGAATGCTTGCCCTTTCCATGGGCGCCGCTCGACGCCGTGCCGCGCTCGCTGCGTGCGCGCGCCGGCGGGACCGGATCGTTCCAGCTGAACGCGAGCATCTGCTGCCCGACATAGCCGCAGCGAAACTTCAGGTCGTAGGGCGAGTTGCCGCTTGCTTTGGGAATGCCGATGCCGTCGACCGTCACGATCGTATCGACTTTCACGCGCTGCTTGCCTTCGTCGAACGAGTCGTTCCATGGCGTCACGCTCGCGTGCGCGCTGTCAAACGAGCTGGGTGGAAACTCGACGTGATCGAGCGCCGTCGACGTGCTTGCGACGAAGTCACCATGCGCCGCGCAGTCCGCGACTAGCGGGTCCGCGTGCATCTGGGTGACAAACTGATTGACGAGATCGTTGTGTTGATCGAGTTGATCGGCCTGCGCGGCTGGCGCGGCGATGAGCATGAGGCTCGCGGCGCACGCCGCCAGTTGACCGGCTACGAACAACAGCCGGCGGGATGCATGGTTGCAGTCCATCTGCTTGCTTGGGATCAGGGGTGAAACGTCAGGCACCGTAAGATGCTGCACAGCCGGGTCGAGTTCAATCCGGAAACAATTATTTTCTTCTGCCTGAGCGATGGAATCGGCGCAAGCGCTGCTGCGTGTGTGCCGAAGGCCGATCGCGACGTGTCGTCGCGCCCGTCGTCACGTTGCTGGCGGTGCGGCGTTGAGGTAGCGCTCAGGTTCGCGGACCGCCCAGGCGATAGCGACGCACGTCGTAGGTGGTGACCCAGGTCGGACGGTAAACGGCGATCAGCGCCGTTGCCATGCCCGTGAACCAGGCCTCGCCCGATGCGAGCAGAAATACGCTGAATGCATAACCTGCGGGCACGGTGATCGCCGATCCGCCGTTGAGCGCGACATGGGTGCCGAGCGCGAGATAGGCCGCCGCCGAAACGGCGATGGCTGGCGACACGAAACCCTGGCCGACGATGAACATGAAGAGGTTGCGTGGCAGCCACGCGGTGCAGGCGCGCTGCAGCAGCGCCGAAATCGCGACAGGGAAGGCGCCGAATATCAGGAAGGTGAGGGCGACGCCTTCCCACGGGGCGTCGAAGACAAGCGCGGCGAGCCCGACGACGACGCCCATGGCGACGAGCGCGAGTCCCCAGTCGAATAGCGTGACCACGAGCGTGGCGCCGAGCAGGTGCAGCACGGTGCCGTCTTCGAGCCACGCATTGCTTGCCCACAGCACGGAGATTGCGACGACGATCGCAAGCCACACGTGCTGGAGCGTCGCGTCCTGCAGGCGCTTGAAGGGGTTCTTCCATAACGCGAGCGCGAGCAGCCCCGCGGTGACAACCCAGGCACCGATAGCAACCCAGAGCGGAAGCGGCGTAAATAGGAACCCCATGTGCTTCATATTACTCGTTGGAAGGCAAGCCGTGTGCGCGGGCGAGCACCAGGGCTTCCTCGTCCGCACCCTCGCTGGCCTCGCCGACCTCGACGGGGCGCATCTGTTGCGCTGCGGCGGGGTCGCCATAAGGCGTCACCGGCTCCGCGGCGAAGGGCAGCGGCTCCGCACTGTCGCCTGACAGCAACGGATAGCGATGCGCCAGACCGTCGCGTGCGCGTAATGGCACCGGGCCGTGCTCGCCGTGCCTGGGCTTTGCCGCCCGCTCGCATCGCGCGCGCAGCACCTGCAGCTGGTTCGCGAGCAAGCCGTTGTAGATCGCGACGGCCGCCGCGCGATTGGGCGCGCCGAGCTGCTGAAAGATGCTTGTCAGATGGACTTTCACCGTGCCCTCGCTGATGCCGAGCGCTCGCGCGATCATCTTGTTGGTATTGCCCATATGGACGCATCGCAGGATCTGCTCCTGTCGCGGTGACAGGTCGACCTTCGGCCGCACCTTGCGGGCCTGTGCGGCGGCCTTGGCGTTGAGCCGGGGCGGCAGGGGCCATGGCGTACATGGACCGAGCACGTCGGCCGGCAGATGATCGCCGCCGAGCATGATGAGCTCCAGAAACTTCACGATCAGGAGGGAGTCCGTTGTGCGCCGGATGATGCCGCGGGCACCTTCGTTGATGAGCGCGCGCACGGTCGTAGGCGTCTCGCCGCTGTCGACCAGTACGGCGACGGGCAGGCTGCGGTGCCGCATGACAAAGTGGCGCAGTTCGCCGGCGCGGATGCCGTCGTGCCAGTCGATCACGATGAGGTTGGGGGTGAACCGTTGCAACGCGCGCTCGGCGCTGCGCCAGTCCGGCGCGTCATTGAAGCGTGCGCGACGGTCGATTTGTCTTAACAGCGCCTTGAGCCCTTCGCGCCTTTCGGCGTCCGGATTGAGTACAACGAACCGCATGGATTTGCCCTCCTCTCGTTGACGGCCTCTCGCAATGTTGTGAAACGCGCACCGCTTCTAAGCGGCGGTGAACCAGACCAACAGCACCATGATGACAAAAAGGTTGCGCGCTGGCGGCCTGTCCAAAAGGCATAAGACATAGGGCAAAAAAAGTCCCGCACACAGGCGGGACCGGGTAGGAATTTGGGCGTTGTCCTAGTGGAAGTGTGGCTGTACGGGCTCAGCATCTTCTGGCATCTCGGCGTGGACGATCTCGCCGAGCGGATCCGCATAGAGCGGCACGCCGCAGTCATCGCAATATTCCGGCTCGAAGCGGCCGGCGTGACGACGGATGTCGGTGATGCCCGATTCCTTCAGCAGCGCAACGATCTCTTCGAGCGGACCGCTGCTGACACTCTCTTCGGTCGGTTCTTCGTCGATGTCGGCGTCGCCGTTCTCGCGGCCGTAGAGCGGCCAGACCACGCCATACAGCACGTCATTGCTGCCGCGCTTCGTGAAGCCGATGCGGTATTCGTCGATACGGCGCTCGCCGAAGCCGGCGACGACGGCACGCAGGTCCTGCGCGCCCGCGCCGATCGTGTCGAGCAGATAGCGCACGGCGGTGCGGATGGTGTGCGGGCGCACGCGCTCGTCAGCGTCGCGGCAGGCGGAGTAGTAGGCGTCCGGCAGCAGGCACTCGAACTCGCAGCCCGGCATGACGACGGCAAGGTTGGCGCCGCCCTGGGTGGCCCATTGTTCGAGGCACTGGCCGCGCTCGATACGCGAGCCGTGCTCCTCTTCCTGCCAGCGGAAGAGCGGGGCGCCAACGGGTGCGGCGACGACGGCGAGCAGGAAACGCGGATCGGCGAGGATCGGCGACGTTTCCGGCAGTTCGCCCGAGCTGATTTTCGCCGGCGTGCCGCTTAGCGCCGCCTGCGTAAGCTGTTGTGCGAGGCGCCAGGTTTCGACATGGTGGCGCGGCAACTGGTCGATGCTATAGAGATAGGGGGCCATCGCGACGCGCGTGCCGTTCGCCAGCACGTGGGCCTGAAGATGGGTGCGCAGGGCGTCGGCGCCATCGGCCTTCAGCGGGCCCGAAGGGATGACATAGCGTGTCCAGGCCAGCACCGGCGCGGCGACGAGCAGCGCTTCGTATTGCGCGCCGTCGTGTTCGACGATGAACGACTCGCTGTGCGTCTCTGCCATGTCGGCGAGCGCGCCATAGGCGTCCGGATGATTCTGCTGCAGATGATCGAGCGCGGCGTCGAGCGTAGTCTGATTGCCGTTGCGCACGACCTTCGCTAGCAGCGTGTCGAGCTTTGCCTCCCAGAAGCGGTCTTCGGTGCGGCTGCCCGAGGCGAACAGGGCGAGCGAGAGGCCGACGAGTTTGTCGGCGTCAGGAGGAAGGCGTTTGGCGATTCGCGAGCGCATAAATCTGTGAGTTGGGGTGCAGAGAACCCCATATTCTAGTCGGTTCCGTGCGCGCCATCGGATTGGGCAGCAGGAGCACGCCGGATGGGCCCGTGCGCGATGCGGGATCGTCGTTGCTGCGCGGCCGGAAGGCATCGGCCGGAAGCACTATGGCGACTGCTATATGGAGCAGGGGTGCCGTGTTCAGTCCGACTTTGCTAGCCCGTCAAAAAACCGCTTGCAAGATGTCATCTGCGTGACTAGAATTCCGGTCTTTCGCGCTTTCGATGAAGGCGCGGGGAGACGGGAAGCCTGGGGCGAAAGCCTTGTGGCGACTGGGTCTGCGGGTGATTGGAAGTTGAGCGGCAGGTTGAACGAAGTAAAAAAACCTGTTGACAGATCGCCGGGCAGTCTTCATAATCTCGTTTCTCTGCTGCTGACGCAGCAACGCAGAAAACGCCGGGTAGTTCGATGGTTTAACGGCGCTTTCGCGATCGATCTTTAAAAATTTACAGCCGATAAGTGTGGGCGCTTGATGCGGTGGCGACCTGACGTCGTTCTTCGGAATGAAATCAGGAGCAGCAAAAGTATCAAGAGTCTCACACTAAAGTAAGTCAGGTTTTTGAAGCAATTCAAATTCCTGTCAGCTTTGAGTGAGCGACCGGTCTCGAGAGAGACCGAAAACAGTAACAGGT